>CAYWNG010000215.1:0-9425 GCA_964458685.1 uncultured Pirellulaceae bacterium | reverse complement strand
CGGTCTAACTCGATAAGCCGAAACCGGTCAAGGCGACTTCAAATTCCGGTGCCGATGTATTGCGACACTCGCCGTTCCAGTATGATGAATATGCGTTGGGAAATTGTTGAAGCAGAACGATCACTTTCAGATGACGCGTACGATAAAGCTGCTTCTTCGACATAGTCCACGATTTTCCACAAGCCGCGATCTACAAGGTGAGTTGAATGAAGCGCAAGATAATTCGAGTCATGTTGGTACTGCTTCTAGTTGTTGTTATCGGAGCGGCAATTACCGGAGTATGGGCCTATCGACAAATTGCAGGAAGCTTACCCACATTGGATGGCAGCCTGAAGGTCAAAGGAATCAAAGCTGATGTGACGCTCGAACGCGACAGTCTTGGTGTGCCAACGATTACTGCTAAGAATCGCATGGACGTTGCCTATGCATTGGGTTTCGCTCATGGACAAGATCGCTTCTTTCAGATGGATCTCTTGCGAAAGAACTCAGCCGGCGAACTCGCCTCGCTTGTCGGCAAAGCCGTGCTCGAACGCGATAAGTCAACACGTATTCACCGTTTCCGAAACGCGGCCGCTGAACGCTTGAAAAAGGAGCGAGCGGATGTCATTGAGCTTCTTGAAACTTACACAAGTGGTGTCAACGCTGGACTCGGTTCGCTCAAGAAGCCGCCGTTCGAGTATTTGCTGTTAGGAGTCGAACCGGAACCGTGGAAGCCTGAAGATTGCCTGCTTGTCGTCTTTTCTATGTTCATGGATTTGCAGAGCGATCAATTCCGTCGCGAAGTCGATCGAGGCCTGCTACATGATACCGTTCCCGAGTCGCTCTACGAGTTCCTCATGGCGCGAGGCAATTCATGGGATGCGCCGATTCATGGTGAAGCCTTTGAAGTCCCAGCGATTCCCGGTCCCGACGTCTTCGACGCTCGCAGCAAACAAGTCGCGATCAATCAACTTAAGCCCATGGATCAATTGTTGTGGGAAGAGCCTTACACGTTGGGAAGTAACAACTGGGCGGTGTCCGGGGAATTCACCAAAGATGGCCGAGCCCTTGTCGCGGACGACATGCACCTGAGAATTCAAGTGCCTCATATCTGGTATCGCGCGAGGTGGGTTTGGAATGATGCGGAGAACGCCAATAAGCAACACGAGATGACAGGAGTTTCGCTCCCGGGAACTCCCGTGATGATTGTTGGATCCAATGGCAAAGTTGCATGGGGCTATACGAACACGGAAGGAGATTGGAATGACGCAGTGATCGTCGAGCTAGATCCGCAGGACGCGAACAGCTATCGAACTCCGGATGGTCTTAGAAAGATTGAAAAGCACGTTGAGATCATCAAGGTCAAAGATGGAGCCGACGAGAAGCTGGAGATCTCATCTACCGTCTGGGGACCGATCATTCAAAAAGACCATAAGGGGCGTCCACTTGCCAGTCGTTGGGTTGCTTATGATGCCGATGGAGTCAACGTGAATTTGATCGACATGGAATTAGCCACAAATGTTGATGAAGCGCTCGACAAAGCTAACACCTGTGGGATTCCTCATCAGAATTTTGTGGTCGGAGACACTACCGGCAAGATTGCCTGGACCGTAGCCGGTCGCATACCGCGTCGGTTCGGACACGATGGTCGATTGCCGCAGTCTTGGGCTGACGGAAAGATGGGCTGGAATGGCTTTCTCAATCCCGACGAATATCCGCGGGTTGTCAATCCAGCCAGTGGTCGAATATGGACTGCCAACGCCAGAGTCGTCAGCGGTGAATTCTATAAGATCATGGGCGATAGCGGTTATGATCGCGGCGCACGACAACAGCAAATTCGCGATCGACTGCTCGGTCTTGAGAAGGCTACCGAAGCAGACATGCTGAGCGTGCAACTGGATGATCGAGCCGTATTCTTGGAGCCGTGGCAAAAGCTGTTAGTCCAAGTGTTGAGCGATGAAGCGATTAAGGACCACCCTCAGCGCGCTCAGGTTCGAGAACTCGTAAGCCAATGGAATGCGCGGGCCTCGGTGGATTCCGTTGGCTATCGCTTTGTGTGGAGCTTCCGAAATTCCGTGATCAACCAGTTGAGCGACTTGATTGGGCAAAGCTGCAAGAAGATCGACGAAGGATTTACGCTTGGGCGCAATCGACGCATCGAAGGACCGTTCTGGAAAATTGTTCAAGAGCGGCCAATGCATTTTCTCGATCCACGCTTCGAGACATGGGACGAATGCTTGCTGGCCAATTTCGACTCGGTAATCAAGTCCGCAACGGAGAAAGACGCCAAGCTAAGCGACTTCACTTGGGGCAAGCTGAACACCACGAAGATTCAGCACCCGCTTAGCATGGCGGTTCCGGCGCTTTCGAGTTGGCTAGATATGCCTCAGGAGCAATTGGATGGCGGATGGTCGGACATGCCGCGAATCCAAGCTCCCGCTTCTGGAGCGTCGCAACGAATGGCAGTGTCGCCAGGACGCGAAGAGGATGGCTACATGCAAATTCCCTGTGGGCAATCAGGACATCCGCTTTCACCGTTCTACAACAATTCGCACAAAGATTGGGAGAGTGGAACTCCCACGCCGTTCTTGCCTGGGCCCACAAAGCACAAACTGACGTTGGAACCACAAAACTAAAAAAGCCAGAGAAACTCTGGCTTAGTGATTGCGACTTTTGAAAGCTAGCTATCTGGCTGCTTACAGCTCGACATCCAAGTATCCATTGGCAAGTTGCTGACCAACATCGGCAACTTGTTGAACCAGAGCCGCAGCGGCTTGTCCTTGGAACTTCTGAATATCCACAGCCTTTTTCGCGACCGCCACTGCGACCTTACTGGCGATTTGAGACTGCTGAAACGCAGAAGCCGCTTCGATTGAAAGTGTATCCATAACTTTGATCCAGTGTCTTAAGGAAGACAAATACTGACATTCCTTACGACCTAATCGAATCACCGTCCAATAGAACTAGCGGCATTTGTAAGCTATCCAATCAGATACGCTTCCGCTAAGTCGGTTTGTAGGGGTGGTATTGGATAACGTACCAACAGCGGCTGAGAGCCTGCATGCGATCACTGGTTTTGATTTCGCACTCCGGTTGCATCGGTCGCAGCTCTGGCTTCTGCCCCCGAACCCGCTGGATTCAAAGGAACTAAGGCTAGGCGGAATCCGGTAACCGTGCCGCGGACCAACGGGGCGTCCCCGCTGCGGCTCGCCGACAGGCAATCAGTCACATCTGCCATCCAACTACCGCCGCGGAGTACGCGGTACGAGGCAGTCTTGGCACCGAGCGGATCGGTTTGGTGGGACTCCTCATAATCACCTTGCAAATCGTGTGTCCACTCATACAAGTTTCCATGCATGTCGAAGAGGCCTCGGACGTTCGGTCGCTTCTCTCGACCTGAGTGGACTCTCTTGCCACTATTTCCGACGAACCAACCAAAGCGGTCTAAGAGCGCGACCTCGCTACCAAATGAGTAGGAAGTCCGAGCGCCACTGCGAGCGGCCGCCTCCCATTCCGACTCTGTCGGCAGTCGGAACCCACGCTTCGAAAGATCCAATGGCCAATTCCACGGAAACGAAGCCTCCTTCGGGTCACGAGGGTATTGCTGCTTGTCCAGCATCTCTGGATCAGCATAACATTGATCCGTTTCCGCCAAGCCCATCTGCTGACCCAACCAGCGGCAGAACGCCACTGAATCGTACCAGTGCACTCCCAAGGCTGCATCGCTCGGTGCGGCCTCAATTTGTTGCTTGAATCGTTCGTACACTGGCGAGAAGGCAATCAGCTCCTCAAAGGTGATCTCTCGATCCAACATTGCAAACGGGCGCGTCAAAGTCACCGTATGACGAACCTCATCTTTTTGCCGATCTGGTTGATCAGGCAACGCCCCGATCGTGTAGTCTCCACTCGGAAAGACGATAAAGGTGTAGTAGAACGTCTTGGGTGGGAGCGGGGCCGCGGGTGACTTGGATTCTTGGGATTTGGATTCCTCAGGGGCGGTTTGCGTTGAGTCGCCCTCCTCGGCCTTGGCATCAGCGGCTACTGATTCGTCTTCATTCTCAGGTTTCAAGTTGGCTGGTGACGTTGGATTCACCTCAATAGCCAGTGTGAACCATTCGCGCTCGGGCGAGAAGGGAACCTGGGTCTGGTCGACTCGAGCAACGATCTCCTTCTCACCTAGATGTTGCAGCAACCACCTCGACGCTGCGTGTACGCCGGAGCTTGGATCATTGGCGTACCAGTCGGCTAGTTGTTGGATGAGTGCTTCGCGGCGGGCATCGGGAATCTCGCTGGGAGCGTACTCACCAATCGCCAACAACAGGGCGTAACGCGCATCGGCCCGAACCGAGCCCGACGCATGAATCAGCGACTGATTTGGGTTAGCGCTTGTTGAAGTTGTCGAGCGTTCCTCGCTGCGGGTTGAGGTCTCCATGCGAAGACCTTTGTTGTCGCGCCGAGTTACCAAGTCAAGAAGATCCAACAGCCTTTCGACACCAATCCCGCGAGGCTTGCAACGAAAGATGAACTGTGTCATCGCTTCCGGATCGTCCGTCCAGTCGAACACAGGCAAAACTTTTTCTCCTTCACCTAACCTCAGCATTGTCGCTGCCGCATTCGCTCGTCGTTGCCCAAAAGCGATGCGTGGTACCGTTCCCAGATCATCTGGTGGTAACGTGGCGGCGACCTTGCTCAGTTGCGAGATTGTTGCGGGAGATGGAACCGCCGATACCAATGGATAGAGAACTGCATACTGCTCGGGCGTTGCAACGAGCAGCAACTTTGAAAGCTTGTCGATGTCGCTGGCTGCGTAATCGGCAAACGCATTGGCCGCGCTCAACCGCTGCGCTTCGGTGGCAGTTGAGTCGCCAAAGATCGTGGTGAGGCTGGGCAACAGTCGCCGGGCAATCGGCCGCAGATTCTCACGCAACAGCGGCTGGAACTCGGCATTGGCCGAGACTAGTTGTTGGGCGATGAAGTTGAAGTCTTCCTTGGACCAGGAAGCGTCGGACTCTGGAACGTAATCGGCCAGGGCCAGCCCCGCGCGAAAGCGACGATCGGCTGGGGCCCTCTCCTCTCGAAGAGTCCCCCACAGTCTGACAGAAAGCTCTCCAGCGTATGGCCTTAACTGCTCGCGAATCGGGCCAATGTAAGTAACCTTGTTGGTCTGCAGTTCTTCCAGCAGAGGTTCGATCAGCGACTTGTCGCGGGCAACTGACGCCAATCGAGCATGCAATTGCGAACGCTTGTTGTCGAGCGTGTCGGCTGGCTGTGTGAGCAAAGGGGATAGATAGGTCGAAGCGACATCGGAATTCGCGTTGAGTTCCGAAATGACTCTCGACAACTGATTCGGCTCGGCGCTCACCAGACGTCCGACCAAGCCCTCGATGCGGGTCGCTTCCTGTTCCATAGACTTTTGCGACAGCAATTCGCGTCGATTCTGATCGACACGACGCCACATCCACAAGCCGCTCGCAGCGATTAGTCCCAGCATCACAACGACCGCCGTCAGTCGGGATAGGTGTAAGCGACTAGCCCTTCGCATCACGGTTTGCTCGCCGACTTTCCATTTCTTGGCATCGGTTAAACGACGAATCGTAATCCATTCCCAGAGCGATGGCAGGTTACGATTCTCAGGCTTCGATGTCCAGGCGGTTGTTAACTCCTGGAGGCGCAATTGAGCGCGACCCTCTTGCGTTTCACATAGCTTGCGAGATAACCAATCGCGGATCGATGGAACCAGAAAATCGTGGGTACATTGATAGTACAGGCCGGAGGCGAGAGACGAATGGCTGTTCGAAGAGGGCGAGTGAGAAGACGGAGAGAAGGTGGTTGGTTCAACGGGGGTCAGTAGAAAGAGCTTGCGGACAAGGATGTTAAGGAGGTCATCGAATTGGCGTTTGTCTAACTCTGAGGCTGAGAGCAGTTGATCGTAGCTGCGGACATCTTTGATCTCAAGCCCTTCGGCCGGTAGCAGTTCAGCGAGAACTCGCATGGCGGCTGGCAAATAGCGGCGATACTGTTCACTGGCTGTACGGCCTTCGAAACAGTCGATTAAGAACTGACTACCGATGCCGTCCAGCCCGCCAAGTTGATTGAGTTCCTCGATAGACCAAGGGCGGTCTTGCATCACCAGCGCAAGCACCACTAAACGTACGCAAACGACTCCACGGTCCGCTTCCGCCAATGCGTCGATAGTGGCATCGATAAAGGCTTGCTGTTGACTGGTCGGCGGATTATCAACTCGTTTCAAGCCGCGACCGAATTGTGTGAGTACGAAGCGCGCGTGGTCAGGGGTGAAGCGATGAGCCGTAGCGTAGTTCTCGTCGGCATCCAACACTAACCCAAGGGCGTCCACAAACCGCATCAAGGTGGCGTGAAAGCCTTCACGAACACACACGATCGCTTGCAAGTGTTCACCATCGCATTGGTGCAAGGCATCGAGCAATTGATTGGTCGAATCACCGCCGTGGGTGTTGAGCCATTGTTCGAATTGGTCCAGGATTAAAACTACTTTCTTGCCTGGTGGTAGAACATTGCCGCTGCGTAGGCGAAAAGTCCAATCCACTAGCGACCATTTCTTGTCGATATCAGACTCGGGCAAGGCGCGGCGGAGCTTGTTCAAAATGCGAACTTCAGTATCCGTCTCCGAAGCTTCGATCAAAATCGGAATGATCGATCCCGGCAGAGCTGGAACCAACCCCGCTTCTAACATCGAAGATTTGCCGCAACCACTGACTCCTACCATAATCCCCACCGTAAAGGTCTGATCGGGATTGTTTTCCACAATTCGCGACTTCCAGAAGGTGATCAGCTCTGGCAATTCATCGGCTGTTGCGTATCCTCGCGGCATCATTCGCAAGTACAGCTCGGCTTGCTCGGCCGTGAAACGTTTCAAGGTAGGAATGGGATAGGCAGTGGACAGTTCGTTTTGGAAACGATTACCGGTTTCTAAGGCTTGTGCGGATGCAGAAGTGCCAACGGGCAACGATTCTCTGACTAGCTCTTGAAGGATCTGCGTTAAATCATCGCGCACATCGGCGGCGGTATGCGGTCGATCAGAGTCGCGTTTAGAGAGGCACTGCATGCACAATCGATTCAGTTCGCGAGGGATCGCCTGGTTCAATTCTCGAGGCGCTGGCGGCGTGCGTTGGGTCACATCCTCACACAGTTGCTCGCGGGTCTGGCTGCGAAAGGGCCTGCGACCGGTAAGCATTTCGTACAGGACGACTCCTAGCGCCCAAATATCGCAGCGAGCATTCAAACGGTGCGTGGCGCCCTTGATCTGCTCTGGAGACATGTAAGGATAAGTCCCCGCCACACCCATGTTCGAACTCCAACGCTGGGCTTCGTCGAGCGCCAGCCCAAAATCTGCTAAGTAGAGGTGGTTGTTCTGGTCGAGCAGTATGTTGGCAGGCTTGAGGTCTCGATGCCAACATTCGAACGAGTGAATGTGCGCTAGTCCATCAGCGATTTGAATAGCACACTCCACCGACTGTTTGATGGTCAATCGACTCGTCTGCAGCCAGTCGGCTAACGTCTGACCATCGATGTATTGTTGGACGATGTAGGGTGGATCGGCTTCGTCCTCCAGCGAGATCACTCGCACGACATGCGGATGATCAAACTGCAACATCATCTTTGCTTCTTCAGAGAACTGCTGCCGCATCGCTTGACCACAGTCCGGATCGCTGGCCCAGTGGCTCTTGAGCATCTTAATGGCAACGATCTCACCAGTCGACTCATGCTGAGCCTGATACACTGCCCCCCACGTCCCCGAGCCCAAGGGACGCAGCACTTTATAGTCGCCGAAATGAGTTGGTTCGGGATCGGAAGCTGCATCTGCTTTACGATACTTACCAGTTTTCGTCCCCCTATCGTCGTTGGTGTTACTCTGATAGTAAACAGTAGCGGAAAGGTCTGGTGATTGGAGTCTTTCCCAAGCCCGACTGACCAACTCAGCTTTGGATGCAAATCGCTCAAGGTACTCTTCGAGCGTTGGTTGGGCAGCTCGCATCTTCCGCAACTGAGCCTCCTTGATGATCAGCTCTGCAAAGATCGTCGCTTGATACTCATCGGGCGCTTCGGCTACCAATTGCTCAATCGGCCCAAATCCATCGTCGCTCAATTCATTCCGCAGTCGTTCGGCCAGGCTTTCCAGCAACGCTCGGAATTCTGGCCCTTCATTCAAAGATTCGGGAAAATGCGGTTCGGTGGGCTGCATCAAAAACACTCTCAACTGGGGCTACATTGACGTTGACATTGTAGCAATAAGAGTGGTTTTCTGCATGCTTATCCAAAATTCCCAGACTCCGAGATCGTGGGTTAACTGTGACGCACCTCATGAGCTGGAATCAGGAAGAACCTCATGTTGGACTCGTGAAAGCTATCGCTTAATCAGCATCCGAACGTCATCTTCTGTTCGCTGTAGCTTTTGACCAATTTCTACGTAAGTCATCCCTCGGACAAACCGCATGAGCAGCACTTTTTTGATCTCAAGAGGCAGTTTTGATAATGCGAGCCGAGTTCTATCTAGCAGCTCTTCATTGATCAATTCATTCAGTGCGTCTGGAAGATCAAGATCAGCAGTCATTAAGTTGTCCACCCGCTGAGGTGTCGCCTTGATCTCGCGTTTTGCATTGCGTTTTTGCGAGCCCAGAAACCGCCTTCGAAAGTCATGCAGTTTATTCAACACTACCTGTCTTAGGTAAGCAAGAAACGGCGTGCTCCGGGTGGTTTGGATATTGTCGATCGATTTGGCAACTTCAAGGCAAGCTTCTTGGACAAGGTCAGACGGATCTATTTTAGACCGAAGAACCGTATCAATCTCTCCGGCGACGATGGCTCGCAGGAGCGGTCGATAGCGCCTCAGCAGTTCCTCAATCGACTCTTGGTCGCGCCGCTTCAGTAGTTCGCTGGTAGATACCTTCTTGCGAGGCGTGCGATCTTCCTTTTTGCTGTCCATCAACTTCTGGCTTTAGAGTCTAACTTGGGCGAGAGGGTAACTGTAGTTTCACGCTCGATTCACGTCTAGACATCACACCAAAACAATTCTGTTAGTGATTTCGAAAAAAATCCGAGCACGCCTGTTCGGTTCATCAAAAAGATACGTCTGCTTAGACTTCTCGAAAAAACGGCCAAGGAAGAACTTTGGGCTCTATGGCAGATATCGACCTATCAGCCGACGACAACCTTCTGTTGATAACTAAGGTCAACGGCGAAGCGATCGTGCTTGATGCTTCACCCTAAGGCGCGAGATTCTCCGTTTGGATTAAGTGTCAAGGACGTACGAGTAGATGCAATGGCGTGTTACAAGGTCGGACAAGAGATTTTCAGGCTACCAAGCTTCGATAATGATAGTATCTGTCGCACAGTTGAGTTGCCATCAGACCTTTGCACACGCCCTTTTCTAGCATGGTCAAGGCCCTTTGAAAAAAATGTTTTGATGG
>CAYWNG010000214.1:0-9480 GCA_964458685.1 uncultured Pirellulaceae bacterium | reverse complement strand
CAATAAGAATACCTTCTCGCCCTAATCGTTAAAGTCGTAATCGATGAACTTTGAATGAAGAAACCCGTCGGTCAATCGGGTGGGTTTGGTTGGTTTTATTAATCGACGAATTGTGGCATCATGAATTCCCTTGAGGCCCTTCAAAGGCTTTCTGGGCGTCGCTTGAATTTCTTAATGTAAAGCAACCTTTTCTCGGGCTTAGCCTTTGGCAAATTCCTCAGAGGGCCGAAGCCGCGAAAAATAGGTAATCGCCACACACGTCGCAATCGTACTGATAGCCGAAACGCTCAGGCAGTACCAACGAAAGTCGGCATAAAAATTCCCGTCAGCGGTCTCGGCGCCAATCAGGACTCGCCTGGGTACAAACAATACGGCAACATATCCCAAGTAGCCCAAGGAATCGACAACGTACATCAGAAATCCCATGTTGCCGCGATCGCGAGTAAGAGCAATCAGCCGTTCAAAAATCGTTGTGTGAACGGCCACGTAGGGCAAGTACAAGCCAGCTCCAATCAGCACCATAAAAGTGATCGGCGAGATCGAAGCGTTTGAGTTAAGCCCTAAAGCCGAGGCAATCAAGATGAATCCCGCCAACGATATCACTAGTGAAACTTGCAGCGCCGCGCGATTGCTGCGAATCAGCGCGGTTGATCCATTGACCAGCAAGACCAACACCGCAACTTGCGTATCGATCCACGAATAGTCCGATGGAGAAATCTTGGCGCCCATTCCACTGAGAATCTGCGGCGCGAAATCGTCTCTCAAGCTCCGCAAGATGGTGACCAGCAGATAAAAAAGCGATACGGCACCGAGCCCCAAACCGTAACGCCTTAACATCACCAAGCGATCTTGTTTAGTCATCGGCGTTCGCTCGCTGCGTAGCTCCGTATCGCGGCTTGTCGGCGGTGGTATCTGGGCGAGCATCCAAGTTGTAATTGCAATCGGAATCAAAAAGAAACTTCCGGCAACAAACGGCATCCATCGCTCGGCCTGTGCAAGACTCAACTCCCAAAAGTTGCCGGTGAGAAAGCCGAGCGTCCATTGACCAAGCGTCTTTGAAAAGCCTCCGGCCACAATGAAGCTCGCGCACAACCCGGCCACCAGCGCTTCGGTCATGCGTCGGCCTTCCAAAAAGCCCAACACCAATCCAAAGACCATGCCCAGCGGAAGCCCATTCAAAAAGATGGCAACGATATGCCATGGCGCAGGAACGATTGCAAACAACAGCAACGCAGCTTGCGCGAGCAGAATGAGCCCCAACAAAACAACGGCGCGCTTGCCCGCGGTCATTTGCGATACCAAGCGAATCCCGATCAGCTTGGAGATGAGATAACCGATCACTTGAGCCGAGACGATCGTTGCCTTGCTATCCCAAGCTGATTCGGTCGTTGCTTCGTAAGCCGCTGCGGTGAACGGCTTGCGAAACATGTACATGAAGAAGTAGGTTGAAAACGCGGCCAGCATCGCCCAGCTATTGAGCACCCAAGCGTCGGACTCCAGCCATTTTCTAGCTCGTGAACTCATGGCTTGGACTTGCCAGACATGACCTCTAACAGCAGGTCAGCATACTCTTCAATCGCTGGAATTTCAGCGTCGGGGTCTTTTGCCGCATCATCCCAACGTCGCAATCGTAAGGCCTCTTCAAAATAAGTTTCGTTCTCGAAGGCGGCCTTTTCCTCAGCCGACATGACTCCGCCTTGATCGTGAAAGCTCTTCAAGGAAGTTGGCGAAAGTTGATCGCAATAACTTGGTTCGACTGTACACAGGTAACGTTTAGCCGCGACATGCAATCGCACTGGATCGGCTACCCGTTGTCCAAAATGCTCACGCAACCAACCATAAGCGCTGGTCTCGTGTTTATCGTCGTAGTTCTTCGACTGCGCGTCAGGCAACGGACGGTTTCCCAAGATGTGTCCAATGTCATGCAAGAGCGCTGCTGCGATTAGCGAGCTAGCTGCACCGTTGCGTTTGGCCAGCTCTGCCGATTGAATCGCATGCTCAAGTTGCGTGACCGGTTCAATGCCATAGTTCTCCGAACCGCGTTGGTTGAAGACCGAAATGATCTGCTGAACGACTGCGTTATGCATGACTTCTCCACAGTTTGTGTAACACGGCCACCGACTCAACCACCAAGTCTGCTCCCGCCGCATAGAACTCGGCTTCCGCTTGTTGATGTCGCTTAGTCGCCTCGTCCACGCTTAAGTTGTTGAAGGCTTGTAAGCTCAGCCCAAACGGATTGCCCGTTGTCGTAACCGCCACGGAAGTACAACCAGCATTCTTACCAGCTTGTATTCCAGCGATCGAGTCATCGACGATCATGATTTGGCTCATCGGGTAGACTCCCAGCAACTCGGCCGCTCTGAAGTTCGACCAAGGCGCTGGTCGTCCAGCGGCAACTTCATCGGAGCAGACCGTCGCTTCGGGCGCATAGCCAGCCGCGGCCGCGATCGGAAGGATGACCTCCATCAATTCACGTGTGTAACCGGTGGTCGAACCAATCTTGATCCCTTGAGCTCGGAGGAACTCGGCGAACTCTTTGGCGCCATAAATAAGGTCAGCGTGCTTGGTCAAGACAGCCTTTTGAAGAACCAGAAAGCGATGATAAATCGTGCGAATCGTATCCTCGCTGGGCTCCGAACGATGACTCTGCTTCCAAAGTTCGGCGACGCGCGGCATCTCGATGACTTCGCGCAGATGATCGATCTTAGCCTTACCCATGGGCTGGCGAGCTTCCGCTTCGGACACTTCGATACCAAACTCGCGAAAGACCTCGCGGACGACTTCGACAGGGGCCAAGCTACCATGATCAATCGTTGTACCAGCCCAATCGAACAGCACCGCGCGGAACGACTGCCAGGGGATCTTTGTCGCGGCGCTCTGTTGCAGTTCTGAACTCAGAGCTATTTCATTTAACGTTGTCATTCACCACTCCAAAAGCGCCAGTTGTTTTCGGCTACTCCAAACGACATCGTCATACCTGCTCCGCCTAAGCCGGTGCAGATAAACACTCCAGGCTCCGGCGATTGCAGCACGAATGGTGAATCGGGAATCTTGGAGTAGATGCCATGCCAATGGCTGTCCATGGTCCAATTGGGAAGCCGAATAATCTTGTGCAGTTCGCGAAGGATCAGTTGATCGATGCGACCAGTATCAAACGGTTCAACGCTGTAGCCATACTCATGCGAGTCACCCAAGACCACGCGGCCCAGATTGTCCTGCGAAGCCATCACGTGAATGCCCAACTCGTTTAATTCAGGTGTTTCTTCAGCAATACGATCAGCCAACTTGCTTAACGACTGACAGCATCGAAAGCTGGTGTAATGTCGTAGAGTCAAACCACTGGCTATATGTGGGCCAAGCCTCCATGAGTCAGGCTGTGTCACGGTCCGCATCATTTGAAGCTTGCACTTTTGCAGCGGAAGAGCGCGGAATTGCAGCGGATAGAGCGTCTCGAAATCGTGTCCCGAACAAACGACAATGCGATCGAACTGATGCTTTGCACCAGCCGCGGTTCGCAAGCTGCCGCTCTGCGCCTCGACGACGGTGCTTTCAAACTGGAAGTCTATTCCGTAGCGTTTGTGCAACCAGTCGGGCAACATGCGTATCGCCTCGGTCGGATTCACGCACATCTCGAGATCACAATGCAGCGAGCCCAAAAATCCATCGGGGTTAATCGCCGGTGATCGACGGAGCGACTCGTCGCGATCGAGCAACTGCAGGTGTTTTCCCAACGCAAAGTTCTTTTGCGTCTGATAGAACTCTTGCAGCACTTCCCACTCGTCGGCGCGGTGAGCCAGATGCAGTGAACCGCAGGGATTGATCCAGATTTCGGATTCGTTCGCCAAGACTTGCCATCGTTGACGACTGAGTAGTGCAATTGGAAGCGTGGCGTCGGGCTGTCCTACTGGCCACACCATTCCGAAGTTACGAATCGAAGCACCACTGGCGACTCCAGTTCGTTCGAAGACTGTGACTTGGTGACCTCGCTCGGCAGCCGACCAAGCGTGCGCCAGTCCGACAATGCCAGCACCAACGATACCAACTCTCTCTTGCATGGATGAATCTCGACTGCAGTTTCTTGTTATGCGAAGCGCAGTCCGACGATCATCCGTTTATCCCGCGCGGCAATCAACAAAGTGTCTACTTCGCGCGGAAACTAGGGATGCAGAATACATCCCGTTCAAAGGAGCCTCAGATTGCGCTGCCGTATGATACACTCAGTCCGAGGACCGCGCAATCGAGGTCAAATGGTGGCGTGACAATTCACGCTTCCTTCACAGAGAAAGCAATGCGAAAGTGAATATTGAGTGGTTTGTACTACCGCGGGCTAGGAAGGATTGAGCTTGTGCCAGTGCCTGAGGTAGTACCGGTGCGAGGAGCCAACGTCGGAGATGATCCTGTCGACGGTCCCCCGGTTCGATTCGTTGCTCCGCCTGGAAGTCCGTTGGAAATGCCACCTTGTGCGTTGCGAGGCCCTTCAATCAGTTGCCATCGCTTGCTGCCCAAAACATCTGCCGACTGCCAAACTAGTCCAGGCACCATCATCATCGACGCGATGTTTTGACCATTGATCTTGGCACTACCCCATGTCGTTTCGACCTGTGCAAACTTCAAATCGGTAGCTCCAGTGATCGAGTCGCCGTTGAGCATCACAACGGTGGTCGAGGTATCATCGCCGCGAGGAAAACGTACTCCAGCGACCTCATTGAGCGGAAGTTCGGCTAACCCAAAGGCTGTCTTGATCGACAGCGAGGTGGTCTCGGTCAGAGTGCCTGTAATAACCGTCGAGTCGTCAACTAAGCTCACAGACACCGTGATCTGGCGAGCCTTGGGTTGCGACGAAGCTTCGGCTGCCCTTGCGATGGCACTTCCTGCGACGGCGCTGCCGAAGCTAGGTGCGGTCGGTTTGGTTGGCAATGCTGGTGCGGCTTCGGCAATCGCTTCTTCTTGAGCCCGAGTCGGGGCAAGAATGCAGAAAGATGCTAACAGAATTAGCGATTGAAATACTGACTTGGTCATGAACGGCTCCGGCAGTGTCGTGGGTCGGGCTAAAACGTGCGTATCGAAGTTACTAAAGTCCAGCGTAAGTACAGGGCGAACATAGCCAAGCACGCGTTGGTCCAGACCCTAGACTAATCGCCCACGGGTCGATTTCCACTCAAACCCAGTAAATTGCCTTCCCAGGTGGGCCTCAAGCTAACGATTTTGACTCACAAATCTGTTGTCTTCGATATAATCTCCAGCCCACTCCCATTGCTACACCCCACCACAGAGGCAGTGAAAGTCCGATGACTACCGCGCCGATTTACGAACAACTCCAACAACTTTGCCAGCAGGGCGACAAGTCTGCCGCCATCGATCGACTGATCGAGCATCTTGAGCAAAGTGGGCAGTTTCACGAGCTGTTCGAAGCTTTGAAGATGAAGTTGCGAACCCAGTTGGGCTTGCCAGCCGCTCAGTCTGAGCAAGAGGACCGCTTGGATGAACAGACCGAAACGCAACTGGAGCTTGGTCTGATTGCAGCGTGTCGCCGAGTCGGTGAAGCGTTCCTGCGCGTCGGAAAGATCCGCGAAGGCTGGATGTATCTACGACCCGTTGGTGATCGACAAGCTGCCGCTCAGGCCTTTGCAGCAGTTGAACCCACCGACGAAAACTTCGAAGACTTGATCAACGTCCAATTGCACGAAGGCGTGGATGTCGCGCGAGGCTATCAACTAGCTTTGCAACGCTTGGGAACGTGTAACAGCATCACCATGTTCGAACAGTCGCTGGCCAGTCGTCCGCGAGCCGATCAACAACAAGCGGCGGCTCTGCTAGTGCGTCATGTGCATCGCGAACTTCTGGGGAACTTGCAGCGTGACATCGAGCGTCGTGAAGGCAAGGCGCCGACAGAAACGACGGCCGAAGCTTTGCTGCAATCGCGTCCCGAAATGCTCAAGGATGGTTCGTACCACTTGGACACCAGCCACATCGCTGCCACGGTTCGCTTCGCGCGAGTCTTGGATGATCACGAAGTCCTCGCACTGGCTCTGGACCTTGCCATGTATGGTCGCAAGTTGCATCCTCAGTATCAGTATCCTGGCGACGAACCGTTTTTGGATCACTATCCCGCTTCGATCTACTTCTTCCGCGCACTGCTTGGTCAACAAGTCGACGCAGGCATTCGCTACTTCACTCAAAAGGCGGATACCGTCGACCAAGAGCATTTCGGTTTAATCGCCGTCGAGATCTTGATCGACTTGATGTCCCGTTGTGGACGCCATCAAGATGCCATCAACGCCTACGCGAAACGCATTGCACCGGGAGCTCGCACGATGGGCATATCACCCACGCTGCTCCAGCTAAGTCAGCGTCTTGGTGTGTATGATCCGATGTTAGAGCTTTGCAAACAGCGCGATGATCTGCTGGGCTACACCGCGGCACTCTTGCGAGCGCCATAAAAAAGGTCTGTCCACGCAGTTTCGCGGCTAAAGCTCGCGACTTACAAAACACACATTTCAAACACAATCCATCAAACTACACTTTCCATAGCCATAGGTATCAGCTTATGCCAACAATCACTCAATTCTCTACGCGTCGTTCTGAAATCGCCGGTGTTTCCGTTGTCGAACTGGCAGACAAGTTTGGCACTCCAGCCTACGTTTACGACTTGAATACGATTCTCGAACGAGTCAACGATCTCAAGGCGTTCGACACCATTCGTTATGCTCAAAAGGCCTGCAGCAATATCGCTATTCTGGATCGATTGCGCCGAGCTGGAGTCTTGGTCGATGCGGTGAGCGCAGGTGAAATTGGCCGCGCTCTGCGAGCTGGATACAAGCCTTCGGAAATCGTCTACACAGCGGATGTCTTTGATCGCGACGCACTGGATCTGGTCGTCAAGCATGACATCTCCGTCAATGTCGGTTCGCCAGAAATGATCGACCAGTTGGGGCGAGTTGCACCGGGACGTAACATCACTCTGCGAATCAATCCTGGTTTTGGTCACGGACATAGTCAGAAGACTAACACAGGTGGGCCTCAATCCAAGCACGGCGTTTGGCACGAACAGATCGACGATTGCCTCCTGCGAGCAGACCGCAATTCGTTGGTGGTTACCGGCATGCACATGCACATTGGCAGTGGCACGGATCTCGAACACCTATCGCAAGTTTGCGGCGCGATGGAACAAGCATGCTTGAAGGTCGGTCGCACAGTCACCACGATCAGCAGCGGTGGTGGCTTGCCCGTTCCTTATCGAGCGACTCAAACCTACGTCGATCTGGATCAGTACTACGCACTGTGGGATGCGACTCGTCAGCGACTGCAGACTGCATTTGGTCACGACATTCATTTGGAGATTGAGCCAGGCCGTTACCTGGTCGCCGAAAGCGGTTTTTTGGTCGCTGAAATTTGCGCTGTCAAAACGATGGGCGAAAATTTGTTTTACATGTTGGACGCAGGCTTCTGCGATTTAGCTCGACCAATTCTCTATGGCGCCTACCATCCGATTTCGATCTGCCATCGCGACAACAACGTCTCTGAAAGAGAAGTCGAAGCCGTTGTAGCGGGACCATTGTGCGAGTCGGGCGATATCTTCACGCAAGAAGAGGGTGGCTTCGTCAGTCGCCGTAGTCTACCGATGGCTCAGCGCGGCGACCTGTTGATCCTTGAAGTCGCCGGTGCCTACGGGTTCGCCATGTCGAGCAACTACAACAGCCGCTTCCGAGCTCCCGAAATTCTGATTGAAAACGGAACTCCGAAGATTATTCGTGAGCGTGAAACATTGGATGATTTGCTCAGCCGCGAGACGATTCCTCAGTAGTCGAAGTGAACCGTAACTTCATGGGAGAGAATTGTCCTGTGGAGCAGTGAAGTTGTGAGACGTTTGTAATTCAAAGGAAGCCGCGATGAGCAATGATCGACTTGGTCGATGGGTTGAAGTCAAGTTTGATTGCTTGCCGCTGCGCTCCGTTGGCAAAGTGGTGATCCCTGACGATGCTTCGCCCAAATTGGCCGAGAAGCTTGGACGAATCCAAGCTGCGATTGAGCACCACGGCACTCACAACAGTTACTACCTCCACAACGCTTCTTGCATCTTTCACTTGACGAATGACCCAGCCATCGGCATGTTCCAGTTCAACTTCGAAGGCGTGCTGCTTACCGATGGCAAGGACATGAAGTCGCACAGTTGCGAATTGATGGTCGATCTAGCTCGAGAGACATGCAGTTGGGTCAATCAGGCTATTGTCAACTGGTTGGCCGAGTCGGTTCAGCGAGCCGTGCTGGTTGAGTTTGATCGTTACATCAACGCCGGCGATTTGACCAAGACTTTACAACGCTTGGAAGCACTCCAAAAAGCCAGCGAAGAGTCGGGTGGCTTTGTCGGCATGTATCTCTAAAACCGCGTCATCTCACTCATGCGCCGCTTACGAAGCTCGCGTTAACCCATTCGGAAAAATTGTGGCCTACATTTGGATGCTGATCGGGTCGATCTTCTTCGCGATCATGGCGCTGCTGGCCGAATCGGTGAAAGAGCAATTCTCGTTTCCGATGATCACTATCGCGCGTTCGGGCGTTGCCACGATACTCGCGCTTAGCTTGGCGCTTGTAGCTCGAGCCAATTTGGTGTTTTGGAAGCCAACAACGCTTTGGTTTCGATCGATCTCGGGATGGGTCAGCATGATCTTTGGCTTCTACGCCATGACGCATTATGACGTCGAGATCGTGCTGGCGATTACCAACAGCTATCCGATTTGGGTCGCGGTGTTATCTTGGCCAATACTGGGTGTGCTTCCATCGACAAGATCGTGGTGTGCGTTGGCGGTTAGCTGCGCGGGGATGTGGCTTGTCTACGCCAGCAGTATTCAATTGAAGCACGAGCCCTCCGCGTTTTCACAGCCGCAAACTGCAATTCCGGCGGCGATCCTAGCAAGCATGCTCAGTGGAGTCGCGTTAATCAATTTGCATCGCTTGAAAGACTTAGATGCTCGCGCGATTGTCACTCACTTCTCCGCGGTTGCGACAAGTTGCAGCTTCGTAGTCTGGCTGTTACTACCGATGCAGCACGAGTACCAGCCCGCCTCGACCAATAACATTCTCCTGTTGCTTTGCGTGGGAGTCGCGGCCACCGTTGGACAGCTTTGCTTAACCAAGGCCTTTGCATCTGGTTCACCGGCAAACGTCAGCATTGTTGGCCTTTCACAAGTTGCCGTGGCAGCGCTAATCAAATGGATCGTCGAACAGCGTAGCCCCAACATGGCCACTCTTGCTGGCATGGGGCTGATACTTGCGTCGACCATGTTGGTCATGATGGAGCGGCCCAAGGAAGTGTAGGGTGGTGTTGAGGAACGAAACCCACCGGTCTGTTCGTCGTGTTCAAGCGGAAGAGTACGTCAGAATCTAGCCACCTGTTAACGCAAAGTCGGTTGATACCCCAACCCCATTTTTACCCTCACCGCTTAGGCTCGCGGGACTCGCCACGCGACTCTCCCACGAAAT
>CAYWNG010000213.1:6088-9516 GCA_964458685.1 uncultured Pirellulaceae bacterium | reverse complement strand
TAGTCGCACTGCGAACTGCTGATCAAGCTCAACAAGAAGTCATCAGCGTTTCGATCGACCCAACCGCAGACGGTCAAGTCCGACTACAGCAGTTGATGTCCAAGATGAATGGCAATGGATTCAATCCAGAAGTTGCCGCACCGATGATCAAGGAAGCCTTCGGTCCTCAAGATGTGCGATTGACTGCCGTCCCCAAAAACTCGCGAATGGCACAAACACTAGTAGCAGCAGACTACCAGATGAAGCGACTGGCAATGAACCTAGAAAGCTCGCCTGTCAAAGGCTTGCCAAGCTATATGGAGTTAATCCGCAACGTAGGTAACAAGAAAGGCTTGCAGCCTCGTTGGTGGATCACCACCAACTACGATGCGTTGCTTCACAGCCAAGATCGATTGGCATGGAAGATCAGTGGATCAGCGATCAAAGCAATGTCTGAAGACCAATACCTCACCAAGAGCGGTGAGCGAGTTGGTACAGGCTCTGCAAATAAGACCGCTGAAAAGTGGGCGAATCTGTTTACTGATAAGTACGACGAATTGTGCTCAACCAGTTCTGTCTTTGGTGACCTTCGCAACGCGATCGACCTGAACGTTGTCGCAGCGATTATACGTAGCCAGCAATTGGAAGAGACGGTTGGCTGCAACTTAGATCTGCTTTGCGGTGCGGAAGTCAGCAAGCTTCCAACACCACAGTGGCAAGTACCTAAGACTCTGGACGCACAATGTAGCTTTGTTCGTGGCCAAGCTGGCTGGACAATATCAGCCAGTGGTGGCGTCGAAATCAATTCTTGGAAGATCGTAGCGGACGCCAAGGCTGATGATTCAGTGAAGACAACGTACACCAAGGCTGGATTGACTTCCGACAATTGGTGGTGGAACTAGTTATCAGTTCTTGAACTCATGATCCTGAAGGCCAGCCAAAGTGCTGGCCTTTTTTATTGCACAATCCCTCAAATTGCCCAGGGAATCAGCTACAATGGACAGCTTCCATGTTCGGCAAAAAATAGTTGAGATTGCCGCCCGCCTAGAACCCCCTACCCCGTTGACGAGCCAACCTATGAATCGATCAGAAAAAACTCAGACCCCACTCGCCGCGAACCGTCGAGGCTTTCTCGGAACCACGATCGGCACTGCTGCCGCGGCTAGTGTCATGGTTCACTCCTCACTACCAGCCTGCGAGGAAAAAGAACTCATTCGTATCGGCGTAGTTGGGTGCGGTGGTCGCGGAACTGGAGCGATCGGTGATTCGTTGAATATCAACGAGAACATCAAGTGGGTGGCTGCAGCCGACGTCGACACGGAAGCTCCACGGAGTAAGTCCGAGGCTCTCAAGCGACGTCACCCAGAGAAGGTTGACTTGGACGAAAAGAAGATCTACAGCGGCTTGGATGGCTACAAGCGAATTCTGGAAGATCCAGAAGTGGACTTGGTCATCATGACCACGCCTCCAGGCTTTCGACCACGCTACGTTTTAGAAGCGGTTGAAGCTGGCAAGCACGTGTTTGCTGAAAAGCCAACCTGCGTTGACCCTGCCGGTTACAAGATTTGCCTCAAGGCTCATGAGCTGGCGATTCAGAAGGGTACCGGCATTGTCACCGGTACTCAGTATCGTCGACAAACCAACTATGTTGGTGCTGTTGAGCAGATTCGCAACGGAGCAATTGGCGATATCGTCAGCGCGACCAGCCGCTATTGTTCAACAGGAATTTGGTATCGCCCACGACGTGAAGGGATGAGCGATGTCGAGTACCAAATCCACAACTGGATGCACTTCGTTTGGCTGAGCGGTGATCAAACCGCCGAGCAAGCCGTGCACAACATCGATGCAATGAATTGGGTGATGGGATCGAACCCTGAAACGGCCTACGGCGGTGGCGGTCGATTCACACGTCCCGACGATAGCGAAATGTGGGATAGCATGTGTATTGATTACGTTTACCCAGGAAACAAACTACTGTCGTTCATGTGCCGACAGTTGCCTGATTCGGACGCTGACAACGGCAGTGTCATTCATGGCACGGAAGGCACTTGCTACATTCCGGCGATGAGCGGTACGTCAAAGATCATCGATCGAAGCGGCAAGCAAATTTGGTCGCTCAAGGGCGATATCGGTGACGCTTACGAGCAAGAGCACAAGGCGCTGGTCGATTCGATCCGCGCTGGCAAGCCGATCGTTGAATTGAAGCAAACCGCAGACAGCTCGCTGACCGCCGTCATGGGTCGCCTAGCGGCTTACACGGGCAAGAGGGTTACGTGGGACTTCATGACCAGCCAATCAACGCTGGACCTTTTCCCTAAGGACCTCAAGTGGGATGGATCATTGCCAACGCCTAAACACGCTGTCCCTGGAACAACGAAGCTGACCTAATCGAGTTTTTGCAATCAACGCGATTGCGATTTGGAAATTGCGTTTCACTGCCTGCTGATAGTCGTATATGGTTTCTCCCCGTCTACCACTGAATCGATTCCCAAACTGGGACAGCAGGCAGTGCATTGGCTTCGTAGTTACTCTTTGCTGGATTGCCTTGACATGCAATATGGCTGCTGAGGCCCAAGAGGTTGCAGCAAGCCAGCCTAGTGACGCAGTAAACTCGGCTCAAGCAGTTCAAGCTCAATCGGCTCAAGCTCAATCAGCTCCTAAAGAGTTTCGACCGATCGACTTGGCCTCCGTCGATCAATTGGTCTTGGTGCTTAGCAACTCGACGGACGAACAAGGCAAAAATCGCCAAGAGGTTCTTGTCTTCTTGGGACGCTCGAAGAATCGCGGTTGGGAGAAGATTGGCGACAACAACATGGAGGAGATTGCCGAGCATTGGCGCGGCGTGGCTCAGCGACATCTTACGGCGTACAGTGAAGCGGGACTTAGCTCCGAACAACTTGAAAAGGTCACGCTGGCTGTCGAAGTTTCGATCGCTCAGTTCCAGAGACTCTATCGCGAGTTGCGAACCGATTTTCTTGACCAGCCTGATCAAAAGTCGCGGCTCGCCGTTCTAGCCAGCGACAGTCGCTATGAAAGACTGCGACAATTGGGACGCGAGGGTTTGTTTCGCGAACAGTCGTTAGTGGGAAAGGTGATCCACAAGGCTCTTAACGAACCGTCGGATTCAACCGAAAATCGCTAGCCATTACAACCCGCAACTACGAATTGCCTACTACGAATTGCTAGTGCCTCGCACCAGCTTCGGCCAGCTCAACTGACTCCAGCCCCATTTGATCAGTTCGCCACTCAAGAGTTGCTCGCGCCAGGTTTTCTGATCGACGGAATAGTTTGTCCAGACAGTTTCAACATACGGCTGGCACGCGAGAGAAAGAGTTGGCAACAAGCCTTGGCGTTCGATCGCTCGCAGGCCTTCCCAGTAGTGGTCGATGATCTGTTCTTGGTACATGTTGCCTACGATTTCTAAGCTGACCAAGCCGCCATCATCAATC
>CAYWNG010000213.1:0-6078 GCA_964458685.1 uncultured Pirellulaceae bacterium | reverse complement strand
TTGAGTGCAACAATGCTGATCGTAGCCGATACGTCCCAGATCGAAGCCTTCTGATCGCGAGCGGCAAGCTCCATCTGCCTCCACAGTTGATCGATCTCTGCAAATGGAAGAAGCTTTTCTGGCTTCACTTGACCTACCGTTGCACGTGTTTCGTCAATCGTTCGTTGTAGTCCCTGCATGGAAAGCGGTGGTTGCTCGAACATCTTGGCCGCAATCTTGGCTGCTTTCTCAAGTGCAGCCATCAGACTGGTAGTGTCCTCGACTACTATCTTCTCGGGAATGATCCCCTGCTCTTTCAATCGCACTCCCAGCAACTGCATGATCTTTTGCGAACCGTAGGCGATCTCGCTATAAACGGCCAAGACCAATAGTGGTGAAAGATGAAAGGTTGCTAGAGCCGTCATATCCAACAGGCTACCGACGGTCTTTCGTGCAAGAAAGACTTGGTACGATTGCTGGTCAATCTCTTCCTGAGTAGTTCCCGCCTCGAGACGCGACGATTTCTCGGCCGCGTCACCTCGCCAAGCTCCCGCCAAATCTTTGACGACGTAGTCAAACATCTGCTGAACGAAGACTGAGTAGGAATGTGAGTTGCGAAAGGCTGAAGGCACTAGCCAATTAGCCGACTCACGGACTAGCTCACTGGCATAAGCGCCCGCGCTTCGCAAAGATTCTGGCAGGCCAGCCGAGTAATGTAGCAGCCGTTGAAGCGAGCTAAAGGCTTCGCCAACTGTCTGCTTCTCCATATCGATCGCAGCCGGCTTGGCGCTAGGCGAGTTGGGAGTTACTGAGCTGGGAGTTACTGAGCTGGGATTCGCAGAGCCGGGAGTGACTGAGCTTGAATTGGCTACGTTGGAATTCGCTCGGCTGTTTGAATTCCGCTCGGGCTTTGGATTGGGCTTCGGAGTGCTCATAGTGGATTGTCTCGGGCTAGCACTCTTCGGGGAATTTCAGACTTCGAATCAAAGAGGGTAGAGATAGCTTACACGAAAAACAGGAGCAGATTCAGTAGATTCACTTCGATGATATGATCCTAGGGCGAAGTACTTCTTCTCAGCGATGACTTGTGCACTCACCTGTCGCGGAATCTCAATTATTGTTTCTGCCGGCAAGATATGCTTACCGAAGGCCGTCCAATCCGAAGTCAACTGCTCTGCGGCCGTGACCTCGATCACAATTGCTGCCACAATCGACTTCGAGTCTTTTTGATCCTTGATTTCCTTGGCGCTAACATTTCCTATAGGCCCGAGTAGTTCCTTCTGCGCGATCTGCTTCGCGAGCGAATTCATCTGACTATTTATCGTACGCCAAACTGGATTTTGCTTATCAAAGTTTTGAAGTGCCCCTTCAAGCTCAGCCAGCTTTCCGTAAGCCGCATAAAGCAATTCAGTCTTGCGCTCGTTTGAAAGGAGTTCGATCGCCGATTGAGTCTCGCGGATGATCGCGAAGATATTCGGTCCTGCCTCGACAGGCTCCTTCGTCGCTTCTTTATCAATGCTGGGGGCCGAGGCGATGGCTGTGGGCATTGGGTTAGGCATTAAACTAGGCGTTGAATTAGACTGGGGCATCTTGTCATCGGACCGAGAGCCTGAGTCCACGCTGCCGTCCTTCGATTCACTATCCTTCGATTCACTATCCTTCGATTCACTGTCCTTCGATTCACTGTCCTTCGATTCACTGTCCTTTGAGGTGTCCTTTGAGCTGCCATCCTTCGAATTCATCGGAGCTACTGAGTTCTCCGAAGGCAGGTTGTCGAGCTCGGGAGCGACTTTGGGTTGAGGCATGACGTCATCGAACTGCCGAAAGCCGCTGGCTCCACGCTGCGGGGCTCGAGGACGCCCCGGTTGAGACGCTGGAGCACTTGGGTGGAACTTCTTAGGAACAATCCAAGGGGCATACTCGGCGACTTGTGGGCCTAGGTTGCCAATGTCTTTGCCTAGGACATACCAGATGATCAGTAGCGCGATGGGGAACGCCGCTAAACCGCCCAAGACAACCGGGATGATGCTCCAGATTGGCGATTTCTGTTTTCGTTTTCGTCGTTCGTATTCTGAGAGGTTGCCCGAACGACCTGAAGGACTGGGCTTGGGAATGTAAACTGGTTGAGGCGACGTATCGGCTACCAGTTCTAAAGGAGCGTCGTCCGCTGGAACAGGAATCACGACTCCTGGGTCCAGCTTTCGCGGATTGGCGTTGTACAAGTCAGCGGGGTCTTCGATGACGGACCAGCTACTAAATTGAGTCAGAAAAACTTCGCCCAGAACTAGCTGTGCGCCGCAGTGTGGGCACTTGATAGTCGCTTCCAACGACGTCTGATTGGGGATCAGCGATTGTTTTCCGCATTCGGGACATGGCAAAACTTGCAACACTAGTAGCGAACCTTTATGCCTCAGACTCGGTCTTGGTAAGACGACGAGCACATTCGATTAGCCGTTCCATGGGAAAGGGCTTGCGAAGGTACTCATCGACTCCTAATAGCTCGGCATACTGCTGATGGCGGCTGCCTTCGTTACCGGTGATCATGATGACTTTAGCGCGATTGCTGCCTTCGCGTCTCAATTGCTCCATGACCAAGAATCCGCTTCTCTTGGGCATCATCATGTCCAAAACTAACAGATCGGGCGTGAGCGTTTCAGCCATCGCCAGTCCCTGATTGCCATCGCGAGCCACGGATACCTTAAATCCAGCGTTTTCGAGCGCGTATCGCATCGACTCGATGATCTCGGCGTCGTCATCAACCAGCAGGATATGTGGTCCCGTGGGCACATTAAGTTCTGTGGATGCGTTGGAATCCGATGCATTCATGGTGGGTATCGAGCAATTAGTGAAAAATGCGTGTAAGATTCAAGTATAGACATATTCCTCAGGAGAGAGAACAACTTAGGCCGAAATTGCCCCAACCGCCCCGCGATTTGGGACTTTTGAGATGCCAGTTCTCCACTCCGATTACCATTGTATTGGTGCAACATTGACTGATAGCGATTCTGCTAGTCTCCAACAACGAATTCTCGATTTCGTTTTCCATCCGAATTATCGCCCGATAAAAGCTAAGGGCATCCATGCCGGTCTAGACCTCCCCGCCGAAGATTACCCCGCGGTCCGCATGGCCATCAAACGCTTGGTGATAGCTGGGCAATTGGCCTACGCAGGCAACCACTTGGTTCTTTCGCCTCAACAGATGTCTGGGGCTCCTAAGCTGATACGGGGAACGTTCCGACAAGCCGCAGCGGGCTTCGGATTCGTCCGACCATTGCCAGGCGGGCCGCAAGGGCCTACCGAAGACATCTTCATCCCCGCTCCCGTCACGGGCTCGGCCATGGAAGGCGACCAAGTCCATGTCCGACTGCGCGCTGGACGTCGCGGCGGTAGCGAAGGCGAAGTCGTTGAAGTCCTCCAACGAGCTCGACGACAGTTCGCCGGAACCTTCGGCACGCACAACGGAGTGCCCGCTGTGTGGCTGGACACCGTTTCGCTCAGCTCGCCAGTCTTAGTCGGAGATGTCCGCGGTTTGCCGCTAAGCGTCGACGATAAGGTCATTGTAGAGATGGTCAAGTTCCCCGATGGGCTCGTCCCCGGCGAAGGCGTGATCATGGAGGTGCTGGGATCGAGCAAGAATCCCGCCGTGGACACTTTGGCCGTCATGCGACAGTTCGGCTTAGAGGAAGCCTTCCCCGACGAAGTCATCGCCGCAGCCAGAGCTCAAGCAGACAAATTTGTCGAAGGTGAAATTCCCGCGGATCGCAAAGACCTCACCAAGATGGTCACGATCACTATCGATCCCCACGATGCGCGCGACTTCGACGATGCAATCTCGCTCGCTCGCAATGAAAAGGGCAACTGGGAACTGCATGTGCACATCGCTGATGTGGCTCACTTTGTCCCCATCGGCTCCGCGTTGGATGAAGAAGCCAAGAAGCGAGCGACCAGCGTCTATCTGCCCGATCGCGTGATTCCAATGCTCCCGGAAATCATCAGCAATCACTTGGCTAGCTTGCAACCCGACCGCGTGCGACTGACCAAGACCGTCTTCATGGAAATGGACGACTCAGGGTTGATCCTCCACCAAGAGGTCTTCAACTCGGCGATCTACAATCACAAGCGACTGAACTATGAACAAGTTGATCAATACTTAGAAGATCCCGAAACATGGCGCGAAAGACTGACGCCCGAAGTGTGGCAGATGCTTCGCGACATGCACACGCTGGCGATGACATTGCGACGCAATCGAAATCGCAACGGCTCGATCGAACTGCACTTGCCCGAAGTCAAGATCGAACTGGACAAGGCTGGCAAGGTCAAAGGTGCGAGGATCGTCGAGTACACCGAAAGCCATCAGATCATCGAAGAGTTCATGTTGGCGGCTAATCAAGCTGTCGCGACATGGTTAGATGATCTGGAGATTCCGTTCCTTCGCCGCGCCCACGCGCCACCTGAGCGTCGGAAGATGCAGAAGCTGAACGACTTTGTTCGCGAACTGGGGATCAAGGTTCAAAGCCTGGAAAGCCGCTTCGAGATTCAAAAGGTTGTCAGTGCGGTTCGCGGCAAGTCAACCGAACACGCGGTGAACTATGCGATTCTGAAGTCGATGAGCAAAGCTGTTTATCAGCCCGAGTTAGAGGTCCACTACGCGCTGAACTTCCAGCACTATTGCCACTTCACCAGCCCCATCCGACGCTATCCCGACCTTCAAGTTCACCGCACCATCAATCGGTTGATCGCTGGTCAAAAAACTCCTGGAGATCCTTTGCCAGTTCTGATTACGCTGGGCCAACATTGCTCGGACAAGGAACAAAACGCGGAGTGGGCCGAGCGAGAGATTACGAAGATCAAGCTACTGCATTTCCTCAACAAGAAAATTGGCGAGACCATGCCAGCCGTCATCAGTGGCGTTGTGCCCGATGGCTTCTACGCTCGTGGCACCAAGTTCCCGGCGGAGGGCTTTGTTCCGATTACATCTTTGCCCAACGATCGTTATCGCTTCGAGCGGCAGGGGCACGTGATCGAAGGCTTTAAGAGTGGCAATCGCTTCCGCATGGGCGATCAGATTGTTGTGAAGATTGAACGCGTCGATCTGCCTAGGCGATCCTTGGTGCTTTCGGTTGTTTCCAACAGTACAGCTCAGCAGGACCGCGCAGAGTCGTCCGTTCGTTCCGGCTCTCCATCGCATTCAGGCTCGTCAATGCGATCAGCTCGGGGTGGCTCCGGCTCGAACTCCAGCAGTCGACATGGTGGCGCGAAACGGCCCATCAAGAAGACTCGCCGCGGATCGTCGCCCGCTGCAAAGCGCAAAGGCAAACGACGATAAAGTATGAAGCTCGAGATCTGCATCGAATCGATTTCCTCTGCTAGAACTGCACTAGTCGGTGGAGCTGATCGGTTAGAAGTCTGCGGGAATCTGGCGGTAGGTGGTGTTACGCCTAGCCTGGAGCTTGTCGAGCGATGTGTTGAGCTTTCATCTTCGGATTTTGCGCGTTCCAGCGTTATGATGATGGTTCGGCCGCACTCGCGAGGTTTTGTTTACAACCAAGATGACTTGAAAGCTATGCTTCGTGACATTGATGTCGCGAAACAGTTAGGAGCTCAAGGCGTGGTCTTTGGAGCTTTGACCGTTGATGGTTGCGTGGACAACGCGCTCTGTCGTAGACTGATCGACGCCGCACGGCCTCTGGAGATCACCTTCCACCGCGCTTTTGACCTAGCTCGCGATCCATTTCAAGCGTTGGACGACCTGTTGGATCTGGGATTGGATCGAGTCCTAACGTCGGGTCAAGCAAACACGGCTCTGCAAGGTGCGCAGTTGCTTCAAGGACTCATCCATCACGCTAGTGAAGGGCTGACCGTGATCGTCGCGGGAAATGTACGGGCCGCGAACATTCAGCAGCTTCGATGTACGGGCGCCAGCGAGTTTCATTCCAGCGCGCGAAAGCTGGCTTCGATCGCTCAGCTTGGCTCTGCTCAACTTGGTACTACATACCTCAATAATCAAACGTACGAAGTCGATGAAGCTGAGGTCCGCGCAATGGCTAATGTGATCCATCACGCGGGGTAGCTAACGCTGCGGGTTGAGAGAGAGTCCCT
>CAYWNG010000212.1:7819-9520 GCA_964458685.1 uncultured Pirellulaceae bacterium | reverse complement strand
ATTCCTTTGACAACGCTGAGAGCTTTTTTTCGTCGCTAAGTCGCACCACGCAGTAGCAATGTTCGACCTAACAGGAAGCGTTAGTTTTGAAGTGCTTTTTAGGCACGTAGTGCCGACACATCCTCTGCCGGGCTGACAAGCCCCGGTTTTGAATCCGCCCAGTAATGAGCCCCGAAGGTGGCGATACATCAGGATTGTGTGTCGACCCTTCGGGCCTTAGTCCTGGAAGTTCTTAAGGTCCGGTGCCTTCGACACCGGCAGAGGATATGCCGGACCTTCGGTCCTAAGAGGGAAAGAAGCCCTTGATGGTCGCCTATGAATACAGCAAGACGCTAGCGAAATTTCCGTGCAAAAGTCAAAAAACTACTTGGGGAATACCCGAAAACTACTATTTCTGGGAACCTAACCGTTCTGTTAATGTCTTAACCTCTGTACGGAATGTAATGCGTGCTATCGCACCCAGTTACTCGCCCGTAAAGCCCGTTAATGCACCTCCATTCGCCCTTAAGTGAAAATTGAAAATTCCCTGGAAATCGCGCCCGTGTTTACGGTAGATTTTGCCGATGGAAGTGTTGAAGTTACTACCCGAATTGATTGAAAGCCCATGTTATCCACAGCTCCACAAATGCAGCCCTCTCAGACCAGTCGCTTGTCGACCGGCTTAGGGCATGCTTACGCAACTCTAGGGTTGCGGGCTCGGGAAGCTCGGGTCGACAACATCCGCGCAGCCGCTCAAAAGACGGCTCGCAAAATTAAGGAGTTCTCCGATTCCCACGCGGAACAGGAGAATCTACTTTCGGAAGTTGCTCTGTGCACCTATCGACTGCTCGACCCACGCAAGCGATTGCGTCAAATCGAGCGAATTCAGTTGTGCATTCTCAGCGAGAATGCTCTTGAACTGCAAGCACAGTCACGTCGACCTCTTCTTGCTCAACCGCGACGCAAAGTCGCCGTTCTGCAAACCGCCTGAGCGATTGCTTCTTGGACGTCCTTGTCCAGCTCATCAAGTTGAGCTTGGACGAGCGTCGTTCGGCAATACTCAGTGTTGATCTCGCCCAAAGCCCAGGCCGCAGCGGCGCGGACTAAAGCTTCTTCGTCTCGCAATTTTTCTGCGAGTATGTTGCAAGCCGATTCCAGTCGCTGCGATCCTGCAAGCAGTATCGCGTTGCGCAACATCCCGCGCCGCTTGGCTCGCCACATCGGCTTGCCTTTCAAGTTGGATTCGAATTGCGAATCGCTCCAACTCAATACTTGCATCAAGTCAAAACTCTGCGAGCTCGGATCGGGCTGCCATGTCGGGTCGCTTGTGCATTGACTGCGACGATTCCATGGACAAACCTCTTGGCAGATATCGCAACCGAACAACCAGCCACTAGCTTTAGCAGCAACATCGACTGGCGGTAATCCTGGGCTTTCGATAGTGACATAGCTAAGACATCGATTTGCGTCCAAGACATACGGAGCCACAATCGCACCTGTAGGACACTGATCGATACAAGCGGTACACGTTCCGCAATGATTGGTCTGTTGCGGCAGGTCGTATTGCAACTCGACGTTGGTCAGCAACGCGGCTAAGAAAAAGTAACTGCCCCAAGTACGGTTTAGCAGCAGTGTGTTCTTTCCAACCCAACCCAAACCCGCCGCTTCAGCAAACTCGCGTTCCAACAGCGGCGCTGTATCGACGATACCACGCGCGTTGGC
>CAYWNG010000212.1:0-7719 GCA_964458685.1 uncultured Pirellulaceae bacterium | reverse complement strand
TTTTCGAGCCATCGATGAAAGTGGTTCAGGCGGCTCGGAGAAACGGCTGGGGTCACGCCCACTAACGCAAACCCAAGCTGATAAGCTTGCTGCTTCAACTGCTGCGTTAGCTCGGCATCCGATATCTTTGCCCCCGCCTCCGGCATAATCGTTACATCCCGCAATTTCTAACAGCACGACTCATTGTAGTTTTGCTCGAACTATTGACTCGCCATCTAGTCCAATTAGCGTGGAGTTTATCGCGTTCATCTGCATCGCGATTGACTGCGCACTCCGCCTGTTTGACAACATGATTCGACATCTTTATCGGGGTTAATACCATGAAACTACTTCGGCTACTCGCTCCCTGCTTGGTTGCATGCTTACCCTCGATCGTTCAAGCTGGCGATTGTGGCTGGGCAATGGCAACGCTGTATGGATATGGCGGTGGTTGGAACAATCGTCCGGTGGTAGTGAACAACTTCACTCCGCCTTACTTCGCGATGCACCCACCAGTGTACTACGGCGCACGTTATTATCGACCCTACGGTGACAGCCCATTTGCTTCGTGGCCGCAACTACAAGCCAACCCAGCTTACATGCCTCAGCAACAGGCGATGAACAAGTCGGTCATGTCGATCGAGAATCCACATTACGCGGCTGCCATTCAAGTCGTTCCGCAGTATGCTCCGACAGCCTTTCCTGAAGTACATCCTGACGTTCCAGCTCAGCCAATTCAACCGGCCCAGCCAATGCAGCCTGACCACAATATTCAACCAGCTCAGCCAATGCAGCCAATGCAGCCTGTTCATCCAGCTCTGCCAATGCCCCAAACGCAGCCAGCTCAACCGGCTCAACCAGCTAAGGTTCCAGACGTAGTTAAGGGCAACGCAAAGGCTCGTGGTCCAGTCACTATTGAGAACCCATACTTCCGCGAGTCGGCCCAGTTCATCAAGAAGGGCGACAAAGCAGACACGAGCGACAAGCACTAAAAAAGCGTAGTGGGACTCGCCAGAATTCCACTACGAGACCAGATTCATTTGGGGTTGTCGTCAGTCGCTTCCACGCGGCTGACGACAATTCCTTCGGACAATCGAGTCGTGATGAGGTCGCCCACGGCCACCTCTTTCGAAGACCGGACCGTTCGCGCATCTGATGGACTTTCTGACAGCTTATCTGACAATCCATCGCCAGTCAGAGTCAAACTGTAACCGCGTTGTAAGACTCCTAACGGCGAGAGTGCTTCAGCCGCACGAGCCAACTCGCCCAAGCGTTGACGGCGATTCTTCAGCAGCCGCTCGAAAGCACTCTTGAGCTGTTTTTCCCAATCATCGACCTGCTGTTTTCGCCGTTGATGAAGGAAGTGTGGTTTGGCAATGACTGTCCGACTTGCCAAGTGATCGACTTGCAAACGCATCCGTTGCAAGCGGTTTTTGGCTAAGTTATGAACCCGGCGTTTCCACTGCTCCAAAGTCCCTTGCACTTCGCTGCGCTTGGGCAGAACCAGTTGAGCCGCTTGAGAAGGCGTCATCGCTCGCGCATCGGCGGCTAGGTCGCTTAGCGTAACATCGATTTCGTGACCAACGGCAGAAACGGTAGGAATCGAACAACTGGCTAAAGCACGGACAACGATCTCTTCGTTGAAGGACCACAAATCCTCCATGCTGCCTCCACCGCGTCCGACGATCAGCAGATCCAGCTTGGGCCGTATCCGCTCGGCCGTTTTGATGCCTCGCGCAATTTCACTCGCAGCCGTGTCGCCCTGTACTCTTGCTGGAATCACAAACAACTGAAAATCGCTCCACAGTTGATCGGCTGATTCGAGAAAATCATGAATCGCCGCACCACTGGGACTGGTTACAAAACCAATTCGCTTCGGAAACTTTGGCAAAGGCTTTTTCCGCGCGGGGTCAAACAATCCAGCCTTGGCAAGCTTCTTGTGCAGTTCCTGAAATGCAAGTTGCAGCGCTCCAACGCCTTTGGCCTCAACTTTATCGATGACGATTTGATACGTGCCCCGCGGCGGATAGACCTCAACGGCACCGCGACAGATAATCGACATTCCATCTTTGAGCGGCAGCTTCATCAGTTGAGCCGCCGAGCGCCAGATGACGGCTCGAATTTGACTGCGATCGTCTTTCAAACTGAAGTAGATGTGTCCACTGCTGGGTCGACTAAGATCGCCGACTTCGCCTTCAAGCCAAACTCGCGGCGCGGCCTCTTCAACGACTTGCTTGAGGTACCAGTTCAATTGCGAAACGCTCAGCGGCGAATCTGCTTTATGACCGCGAGCTTCGAATTCTGTCATGCAATCCCTTTCTGATCTTCAGCCAATTAGCTGTCTTCTTCGGTTCGCCAGACCGACCGCGGACCTCCGCGATAGAGTATCTCGCTACCGGGCAAATTGCATCGCTCTTCCGCCCAAGCTTCGGCAAGAACGGTTAAGTCTAACAACTGCTTCTCAACCCATTGGCGATGGAGTTCGATATCGTCGCGATCCAAGTCTGGTGGGACTTGAATGCGGGGGCCCAAGACAGCTCGCGCGTTGCTGAACGGTTTGGGAATTGCAAAGCGATCCCAGGTACGTCGATTACGCCAGGGACGATCATACCCAAAGCCGATGGGAACGATGGGAATCTGAAGTCGACTGGAGATGTAGACACAGCCTTGAGCCAGTTTGCGTCGTGGACCGCGCGGACCATCGGGGGTCATCGCTAGACTCATCCCTTTTCCGCGTTCAATCAATTCACGAATCGCTTGAGTGCCGCCACGACTGGTCGAACCTCGCACAGCTTCCATTCCAGCGTAGTGTGCGACGTGCGAAAGAACTTCAGCGTCCTGATGCTGGCTGAGCAGCATCGACAGTCGGCAGTTGGGTCTGAGGTAAATCGGCAGCGGAATGTACTCGTGCCAGAAGATATAGATCGCTGGTCCCGCAAAGGCCTCGTCGGCAGGATCAGCGGCGGGGTCGTAGCGCCACATGCGATAGTTCAGCGTGTTCATCCAGCTATTGAGCAGCTTGATAGCCAAGAACCCTCCAGTGCGCCACATCCACAACGACGGACGAAGCTTGCGAAGGCGTGAGCGAATTCTTGGCGAGACGCGTATCACCGATCAGATCCAATCGCCGCTAAAGACCTCCGTGGCACCGCCCGTCATGAAGACGTGGCCCGTAGCCTCGTCCCAGCGCAATCGCAGGTCGCCACCAACCAAGTGAATCAAGACCTCGCGTTTGCTGACGCCGGTCAAAACGCCAGCCACACAAACTGCGCTAGCACCTGTTCCACAAGCCCATGTCTCGCCCGAGCCTCTTTCCCAAGTGCGTTGTCGCAACTCGCTTGGCGAAATCACTTCGACAAATTCAACATTCGTGCGACGAGGAAATCTAGAGTCGCATTCGATCTTCGGTCCCAGCCCCAGGACCAACGCATCGGTGGCTTGCGGAACAAAGGCTACGCAGTGCGGATTCCCCATCGACACGCAAGTCACCGCAAGCTTCTGACCGTCAAAGTCGACTTCCTGCGCCACGACTCGATCGCTCGACAGCGACGTTGGAATCTGCGCGGCTTGCAAAATTGGTTCACCCATATCGACGGTGATGTACTTGGCCTTGCCGTTCTCAATCTCCAACTCCAGATTCAGCACACCGCGTCCGGTCTCGATCTTCATCGACGGCTTCTTAGCGATTCCATGATCGTAGACATACTTGGCAACGCAGCGAATGCCGTTGCCGCACATCTCACTTTCACTGCCATCGGCATTGAACATTCGCATGCGAGCGTCAGCAATCGCACTGGGCTCGATCAAAATCAAGCCATCGCTGCCCACACCAAAGCGACGGTGCGAGATCTTTTGCGACAGCGTTACCGCATCTTCAGGAAGTTTGGTTTCAGCAAAGCAATTGACGTAGACATAGTCATTGCCCGCACCGTGCATTTTGGTGAATCTCATCAGTCGATCGCGTGTAAGGTGTAAGGTGTTCTGGGATTTCGGGCCGAAGGCCCAGCAATTTACATAGCCCAGCCCATCGGGCCCATCGGGCTGGGTGGCAGAGCATGAGTATTCAAGGGCCAACGGCCCGGCGGTTTGCGTGCAAACCGCCGGGCCGTTGGCCTTTTGTTTTTCACGCGAATTAAGTACCCAGCCCTACAGGCTGGGCTAGGTAAACGGACAGGCCTTCGGCCCTAAAACTCCAAATCGCAACATCAAAACTAACGCAGCGGCTCAGGATTGCTCGGTCAACTACGCTCCGTACTTGCCCATTCGGCCAGCATTGGAAAGAGCGAGCAGCATCAAGTACTGAGCTTCAAACTGTCCAAGGCCGCCTGTGATCGCTGTCGTTTCACCGAAGGTCGTGTGCGGATCAGGGCGACAGCAATCGGATACGAGCAGCGTCGGAACTGGATGCCAACTATGACTCTTGAGGTACGCAGGCGTCGAGTGATCGCCGGTAACGATCAGCACTTCAGGATTCAGCGCGGTGATTGCAGGCAGACACGAATCCAACTCTTCGGTTCGCTTCACCTTTTCATCGAAGTTACCATCTTCGCCTGTACTATCGGTGTATTTGTAATGCAGGAAGAAGAAGTCGTAATCATTCCACTTCTCTTTCAACACTTGGACCTGCTCTTGTAGAGTCGTGGCTGTGCCGACGATATCCATGCCAACCAAACTCGCCAGACCGCGATACATGGGATAAACAGCAATCGCCGCCGCGCGCAGTCCGTAGACCTCTTCGTAGGATGGCAAATCAGGTCGAGCGGCAAAGCCACGCATGGTGTGGAAGTTCGCCTTCTTTTCGTTCTTGAGAATCTCTTTCGCTTGCTTGAGAAACTCTTTCGCAACTTGCGCGGTCTTTTGACTAGCTGCGTCGGCGGCAACTGGATCTAGAGGCAACACGCCAACAGCTTGTGGATCGGTGTCCTTAACGTTGCCCGCCAAGCCTTCGCCTCGAAAGACGACGACAAAGCGATGCTCTTTCACTGGTTCAACAAAGATCTCTACGCCGGGAATCTTGATCTGTCGTAGAGAGATCGCCAGCGGTGCGCTCTCTTCCGATGAGATCCGCCCAGCGCGACGATCGGTGATCTTGCCCGAACTATCGATCGTGCAAAAGTTGCAACGGATGGCCACATCGCCGGGCTTCATCTGAAAGCCAATCCCCGTCGCCTCCAACGCACCGCGACCAATTTGATAACGCAGTGGATCGAAGCCGAACAAACCTAGGTGGCCTGGTCCCGAGCCCGGTGCGATCCCCGGCTTTACCGGAATCGACAAACCCTGGACGCCTCGAGTTGCTAAGGCGTCTAGATTGGGAGTCTTCGCCGTTTCCAACTCAGTCTTTCCGCCAGGAGTCATGGGCAGGCCGCCAAGACCATCCGCCACGAGCATGACAATCTTGGAGTCGTTCTTTACTTGCAATTCGCGGGTCAGGGTGTGCATGTCCATGACGGATATCTCAGGGTGGAAAGGTATGTTGGGATTTCGAGCCTAAATTATGTCGATTCCCCACAAATCAACTAGTGCCCAGACTCGCCACAATTTCGACGAACATCGATGCTTGAATCTGTGTCGCAAGTTCAACTTTCCGAGCTCTCGACTATCTCCCAACCCAGCCATTCGTACGGATGGCCAGTTTGCAGACAGTTAATTAGACTATGTCGGCTTTTGTCGCCCTAACTCCTTCCTACAGGACCAGACCTCCGATGAACCAACCTCGCAAAGGCTCCGAATACGCGGGACTCTCCGTTGCTATCATCACACCACTCAAAGACAACGTTCTTGACGTAGCACGACTCCGCGAGCAGGTCGAGTTCCAGATCAAAGCGGGCACCACATGCATCGTTCCGGTGGGAACTACGGGCGAATCCCCCACGCTTTCGCACGAAGAGCACGAGCGAGTGATCAGCGAAACAGTGCAAATCTGCGCGGGCCGCGTGAAGGTCATGGCGGGAACCGGCAGCAACTCAACCGCTGAAGCTCTCCGACTAACTCGATGGGCTGCCAAAGAAGGCGCCGACGCGAGCCTGCAAGTCGCTCCGTACTACAACAAGCCGACTCAAGAGGGCTTTTACCAGCACTTCAAGGCGATTGCCGAAGATGTGGAACTGCCTATTTGCGTTTACAACATTCCCGGCCGAACTGGAAAGAACATCGAGCCTGAGACGATCTGTCGACTGGCAGAAATTCCAAACATTACGATGGTCAAAGAGGCTACGGGCTCGCTGGACCAGTGTTCGCAGATTCTCAACAGCACCAACCTCACCGTGCTCAGCGGTGATGATAGCTTGACGCTGCCGATGATGAGCGTCGGCGCAGAAGGCGTGATCTCTGTGGTTGGCAATCTTGTTCCCGAAGATGTGATCGCCATGTTGAGTGCCGCAGCGGCCGGCGACTTCATCGAAGCTCGACGTTGGCACCACAAACTGTTCCCTCTGTGCCGCGATATGTTGGGATTGAGCACCAATCCAATTCCGATTAAGTCTGCAATGCGACTGGTTGGTCGAGACTGTGGACAATTGCGATTGCCAATGACGCAGTTGAGCAAAGCTGAAGAAGCCAAGCTACGAACCACGCTCACCACCTACGGGCTGCTCTAATTAGCTGCTGAATTGGTCTGCTGCAGTTAGCTGCTGAATCGGTCTACGACAATTGCTAGCACCTACTTCAGGGTGAAAAGATTTGCCGATTGGCTAAACATTGCAATTGAGTTAGGCCGACAAATTTAGATATAAGCAATGGTGTACCGAGTCACGGAAGGCCCGCGTACACAACCCCGATTGCGGGTATGGTGTGTCGGTAAAGGATTACCAAGATGAGATCTTGCGGCAAAACTCTCCTTCATTCTGGCCTGATTTTTTCCTTGGCCGTGATGAGCTGTTCCACTGGCTGTAAAAGCATGGGTGGTTGGAAGATGCCCAGTTGGTTTTCTCGCCAACCCGACGCTGATAAGCTAGCTGGCGGTAAAGATACGACGACGCCGACCAGCCCTGCAAGTAAGTATGCGCCTAGTGCCATCGCCAGCAACGTGGTGAAGCCAACTTCGCCATCGGGAACGACTCCAAGTTCTACGACGCCAGGTTCTACGACGCCGAGCTCTTCAATGGCCGGTTCTACAACAACTGGAAACAGAACACCTTCGTCGATGGTATCCACTTCGCCAACGACTCCAACAACTGGTCTTCTTGGCAATTCGGCGACTAGACCTGCAACACCGCCCAACAATCCATCGGGTGGCCTAGCCGGTCAAGCGAACGGATACACCATTGGCAATGTGCCGCCGAGCTATACGACCGGCCCATACAATACAACAACAGGCAAGACGGTGAGTGGACCAGCCAGCCCTAACATGTCGGGCGGAACTATCACCAATCAACCAGTTAGCCCAACAGTCTCCAGTCCTTACGGCGGCACCTACGGTGGATCGTATGCTGGAGTCACCAGTACCACGACACCGAACATAGCTCAAGGACAACTGCCTCCGAACTTGAACACAAGCTTTGCGGGCGCTTCACCTCAAGCTACGCAGGCCATCATGCCTCAGGCTCAAGGCAACTTGGGTTACTCGGCAGTCCCAACACCTACGGACTATCCTTCGATCGCTGGTGGTAGCGGGTACAGTTCGCCGGGCTACACAGCTACGGCTTCGGGTACTTCACAAGCTTCCGGTGCACCAAACGTCGCGACGGGAGGGACGATTCCAGCGGCCAGCGCTTATCAATCGGCAACGCCTGCGACCGC
>CAYWNG010000211.1:0-9569 GCA_964458685.1 uncultured Pirellulaceae bacterium | reverse complement strand
GTGCGAGTCTGGGTCAGCAATCCGACTTGGCCCAATCACGTTGGTCTGTTCGAATCGGCTGACCTTGAAGTGAAGAGCTATCCCTATCTGACCGCAGACAAACGATCGCTGGACTTCGATGCGCTGATAGGCACGCTCAAGAATGAAGGCAAGCAAGGTGATGTCGTCTGCTTGCATGGTTGTTGCCACAATCCATCGGGAATAGATCCGACCGCCGAGCAGTGGAAAGAGCTGTCGCGAGTGATGGCAGAAAAGAAGATGTTGCCATTGGTCGACTTTGCCTACCATGGTTTTGGTGACGGACTTGAAGAAGATCGAGTTTCGTTGCACGCCATCGGTGCGGATCATGCCGAGTTTATCGTTTGCAGTTCGTTTTCTAAGAACTTCGGATTGTACAGCGAACGCGTGGGAGCGATGTTGGTCGTCTGTAGCCAACCAGCCCATGCGATCAACGTAAGCAGTAGTGCTAAGCAGGTCGTCCGCACCAACTACTCCAATCCGCCTCGTCATGGCGCCGCCTTGATCTCGACAGTTCTGGCCGACGATCAGTTGAAGGCCTTGTGGGCTAAGGAGTTGGCCGGCATGCGAGGACGAATCCACGAGATGCGTCGTTTGTTCGTCGACGGCATGAAGGCTACCGGTTGCAAGATTGACTTCGCATTCTTGCTCAAGCAAAAGGGCATGTTCTCTTTTAGTGGGTTGACTCCATTGCAAGTCGACTGGCTGAAGAATGAAAAAGGGATCTACATGGTTGGCAGTGGTCGCATCAACGTAGCAGGCATCACTCACAAGAACTTGCCTGTTCTGACGGCTGCGATCGCTGAAGTACTGGCTCAATAGGTTAACCACGGTTCAAGATAAGGTTCCATCGATGCGTTATCTGATCACTGGTGGTTGCGGCTTTATCGGTTCGCACCTGACCGAAACGCTTCTAAAGACGGGCAATCAAGTCACCATCCTGGACAACTTGACGACTGGGCGGATTGGCAATATCCAGCATGTCGAATCGCATCCCGATCTGAAGCTGCTCGTCGGAAGCATTACCGACGAAGAGCTGGTTCATGAAGCGATTCGCGATTGCGATGCCGTGTACCATTTCGCATCGGCTGTCGGTGTTCGATTGATCATGGATCAGCCCGTGGAGTCGATCAACACGATTGTCACGGGGACGCAGATAGTTCTTAAGCTGGCCAATCGCTATCGCAAGCCGATCTTGCTAACGTCGACTTCGGAAGTCTACGGTAAGTCACAAACGGTTCCTTTCGACGAGGACGGAGACCGACTGGAAGGGCCGACAACGAAGCATCGCTGGGCTTACGCTTGCGCGAAGGCTTTGGATGAGTTTATCGCGATGGCGTATTGGAAGACCACCAGCTTGCCAGTCATCGTCGTTCGCTTGTTCAACACCGTCGGGCCACGACAGACTGGTCAATACGGCATGGTGATTCCCAACTTTGTGCAACATGCGATTCAAGATCAGCCGCTGCGAGTTCATGGCGACGGAAAGCAGACCAGGTGCTTTTGTCACGTCGCGGATATCGTTTCAGGACTCGAGCAGTTGATGCATTGCAAGGCCGCATATGGGCAAGTCGTGAACTTGGGTTCGACCGAAGAGATTTCGATGCACGCTTTGGCTCAACGCATCGTTGAGCGTGTTGGTAGTAAATCGAAGATTGAACTCGTGCCCTACCAACAAGTCTTTGGTGACGGGTTCGAAGACATGTTGCGACGTGTTCCCAAGATCACCAAAGTCAATCAGCTCATCGGCTGGAAGCCGCAACGCAACTTATCCAACATCATCGACGATGTTGCCGCGCAGTTCCGTTCGTAAACCAGCTTCGTAAGCAAGTTCCGCTGCTTTCGCGTTTGCGAAAGTCGACCATGACAAGAGGCAATTCCTGCGATGACCGGTTCAGCCACTGATTCGACCGACATGTTACTGAGCGAACCGTTTGTTCAGCAACTTCAGCAGGCAGTTTGCGAAACTGGTTTGCCCGTTCAACCTGTTGGCAACGCTACAAAAAGTGGGCTGATCGGTGCGGACAACATTCGGCAGGTTCGTACCAACGCGTTTCAGGGGATCGTTACTTATGATCCCTCCGAGTTTCTCGTTACAGCCAAGTCTGGAACCAAGATCGCAGACTTGGCTACGACGCTCGCTCAGCATGGTCAGTACTTACCATTCGATCCGCTGTTTGTGCAAGCCGGTGCAACGCTGGGTGGCACTATTGCCAGTGGAATTAGTGGTCCCGATCGATTGCTTTACGGTGGCGCTAGGGACTTCATTATGGAAGTCGCCTTGATCGATGGTCTGGGCCGTTTGGCTCGTGGTGGCGGCAAGGTCGTCAAGAATGCAGCGGGCTTCGACACTCCCAAGTTGATGGTTGGCAGCTACGGTCGCTTAGGTGTAATCATCGAAGCAACGCTCAAGGTGTTTCCAACTCCACAAGCACATGCATCGTTGCTGGTTGAGCATAGCTCGATTGAATCAGCCCTGCGTTCAATGCAAAAGGTGTTAGCGAAACCACTGCCGATCTCTAGCGTGCTTATCGACAGCCAACACACTGTCTGCTTCCGAGTCGCTGGTCCCAGTGCATCGCTAGAAGGCGTTCTTCAGCGAATCAAGTCATTGGTTGGTGCATCGCAATCAAAAGTTGCCGATGACATATTGCAGCGCAAGACGTTCATTGATTGGATCGAAGGGCCGCTGACGGAAGTCTCTGCCTTGGTTCGTATCGGCGTCGATCCAACGGTCGTATCGAAGTTGAATGCATCGCTAAAGGCGAATGCAGTTACGGACTACTATCATGCTGGTGCATGTTCAGTCACCTGGGTTAAGCTGCCTATCGACAGGCTGAATGGCTTGGATGGGCAACTCACGACGCTTGGACTTTCGGGCGTTGTGATTCGAGGCTCCGTGACTTCGCCTTTTATTGGTAATCGCCAGTGGTTGAGAATGGCTTCGAAGATTCAACTCGCCATGGATCCGGAAAAAAGGTTCGTTCCTTGGGAGTAGTTCTCCACAGGGAACAATCGTTTCGTTTAGATGAAGTCTCTCGCGGCACAAAAGTCAGGACGGAACGTAACCATGCCTACAACAATCCATGAAGACACCATTGCCTACAATGATGCACTCGACGAATCGGATCGAGCGATTTGCGATCTGCTTGCCGAAGAGATCACTCGCAATCTCAAGGGCGCGGAGAACAAAGTCTGGCACATTCATCCAGTCTGGTTCCTTGATGGCAATCCGATTGTGGGTTACAGCAAGCTGAAGAACTGCGTTCGACTGCTTTTCTGGAGCGGGCAATCGTTCGACGAAGAGGGTTTGGCTCCCGAGGGTAAATTCAAAGCCGCCGAAGCTCGCTACACAGCCGTCGATCAAGTCAAGAAGACTGTGCTCAAACGCTGGTTGGTAAAAGCTAAGCAGATTCAGTGGGACTACAAGAATCTAGTAAAGCGCAAAGGACGTCTTGAGCGGCTTTTTTGATCGGCTGGCTGAACACTTGGGTGAACGATCTCACCCGATGGCGTTGCTCATAATCACTTCAATGGTCGAGTTAGCTTTGCACCTGATTTGTGATTCTGTACGACTCCATCGATGGCAATCTGAAACTCTTCGCTGGCCGCGTCCGAGTCGGTCTTGAAAGTCACTGCTTCGTCAGATATCACGATCGGCCAAGGGCTGACGAGTTGCTTGCCGTCAACACTGGCCGTTTCTAGGCGAACAGCCCGGCCTTGAAGCCGATGGCCCAGCAGAACAACAGTCGCTGGATTGATGTCGTAAGGGAATCGACGCGTCACCGAGGGCGTTACGCTATCAGGCAGTAATCCAATGCTTGGCCCCGACGAGTACTGTTGATAGGTTGACGACCTGTAGATTCCTTCGGCGACCTGCTTCCATGGAATCGAAGCATCAATTTGAGCTACGTCCAGCACTGCATCAGCGTAGACGATGCCGCACCACTGCACTGGTCGACCAATCCATAGCGGTGCTACACGGTGAGTCGCACAGAGAGTCGCGATTGTCGAGTAAGGCATGCCTGAGGCTTGTGGCGACTCTTGCCATTGGTAGACAAAGGGCAAGCCACTGAGGGCCCAGCGCACCGCCAGCTTTTGATACTCAGCGTTGCCAGTCAATTGAAAGGCAATCGTGTACGCGCGAGCGAGATGAGCGGATGCCATAATGTCGGGCGCATGCAGTGGGCACTCCCAAACCTGCGCTCCCCGCGGCGTGCGAAAGCGATTGCAATACTCCAAAGTCTTGAGTCCCGCTTGGCGCGCTTCCGCGTTTCCGGTCATCCAAGCAATGTTCATCAACTGCTCGGCTACCATCCCGCACTGGCCGCTGGAAGTCTTTTCAAAGTGACCGACGGACCACTGCCCATCGTATACGACTGAGCCGTCGGGTTGTTGTCTCGGGATCAATGAACGAAGCTGTTGTGACTGCGATTGCGACCATTGCTCCGCGCGTCCGGTTAGAAACATCCAACGATCGTTGGCAATGTGTGAGCCTCCACGAGCAATCTGGCTCTCGTCGGCCGGAAGACGCTTGCCCAGTGCCAAGACCGCTGAGGCGTGATCGCCAAACCATTGCGCCGACTTGGGCATTCCGTGCGAGCCAGGAAGAATCGCGTGGTACCAGCCTCGATCTTTGTCGTACAGTTCGCTTCGAAACAAACCTGCGAGATTCAGTTGATCTTGCTCGGCTATATCTCGCGCTGGTTGCGCAACGATTGGTAATCCACGGGCCGAAATGTACTCGGCGACGCTATCCTCGATGCGGCCGCCAGCATCCCAGCCGGTACCCAAGGCGATCGTAGCCGCAACGTTGGAGCCTCGAAGCGCGATCCGAGTGTCTTTAGCACCGTCAAAAAAGTTGGGCGTCGCAAAGACAGGTTGCAGCAAAGGATCTTTCCAACGGAATCCAATTCGATCCGAGCCCGTCACAACAGCCGCTAGTTGCATGGTCAAATGATACGGCGGAGGCTCGTAGCGGAAGCGATCGTCCGTCGTGATATCGATGTCAGACGAAGACGCTTCGCCACTTCCCAAATGCTCCACGCCTGCCAGCAAAGCTTGCTCGATCTTTCCCGGGATTCGAAGTACGGGACCTTCGGCTGAACTCTTGCTTTGCCGAACTATGTCCAGCTTGCCGTCGCTTAGGGAGAGTTCGATTGTTGAATTGTCCGAATGGAGCTTAACACTTGACTCAGTTGGATTACTTGACGAAGTCGGCGATTTCGAGACCGTCATACGCTCGATCTGCTGACGATCCCAACTGAGCGGTGCTAGACAAGCTACGAAACGCAAGTCACTTGCTGCTTTGCCACGTTGGAGAAGTATCGCAGACGATCCTGCGGGCGAGATCCGCAAGCTGTGTGAAGGCGATTCAATCGAACTCCATCCCTTGAGCACCGAATCTACGGCCTGGCCTGCCAATATTTGGTGCATGGCAGACAATCGAACGGTGGTTCGTTCAGCAATTGAATTAGTGGACTTTGCTACAACGCGAACAGCATCGGCTTCAGCAGACTGAGTGGGAATGCGCAAGGTGACCGTGGACTCTTTCTCCGGTTCAATGGAAACTTTTTCCTCACTGCCCGTCCCTGCTGGCCCGCCTAACTCAGCAGCAATTCCCGCTGAAACTACAACTTCGATCGGTGCCTTAGAAAAGCTCTTGATGCGGATTTGCAATTGCTCGTCGTCCAGCCACTGAAGTTCAGGTATCTCAAGCTCGGGAGGCTGGTAACTTTGAAATCGTATCTCACGAATTTCGACCGAGACTGGTGAGTCCGCTGGATCGAACCGCAACGATTGAACGCCTGTCTTTGCGACACGAACGCGATACTCGTGCCACTGATTATCACCCAAGAGTTCAAAACGGCGACTGTCGGATTCGTTGAAGCGATCCTTGCCAGAGTTATCCCAAAACAGTTGTGCAGAAGTAGCTGACGCCGCGCGACAAACGAAGGTCACCTCGAACTCCATTGACTGCTTCTCGATCGATCGCACTAGAATTGGATCGATACCTTTCGAGACAAAAACTGTCGCTCGGCCCGAGTCATCTTTCGCCTCTTCGATCGCACATTCGCGGACAGCTCGCCACGATTTAGCATCCTCGGGGAACCTCCAGACTGTCGCTTGACCAATTGGTTTGGTGCTCGCTGGATAGGGATTGGGGAGATCGTTGGCCAGAGCGCGAGTTAATGAACCAAGTGCGCAATTCACATTCCAAACAACAATCGCCAGGAGGGCTGTTTGTTTAGCGAATGCCATAGCTTGGTCTACCGAAAGAAAATTGATTACCTGAGATTTCATCGACTACAGTTCTACGAGAAGACAATAGATTGGGGAGCCTTAAATTCACATCACATACCTCTTTACTAAAATCGGCCCTGTAATGCTGCAAAACGCTCTACTTTCGCATTGAGAAACATCCATTGTAGTGGGTTGTTCTTGCGAGTTTTGGCATTTTCAGCTAGTGTAGATGAATCCCACCTCACAGGGCGAGCCCCTGTCAACGTGCTGGCGAACCCCTAACAATGTGCTGGTAATTCGGCATCTTGGAGGTTTCTTCCAGAGCACGAGCCCTTCCTGCCTGCCTAAAACAAAATCGAAGTTGACTCCGATTGCCTCGGATACACCCTATGATACTTGATCGACGATCGCTGCTTGTTGGCGGAATCTTTGCGCTACTATGTACCCATACATTCGTCGTTACCAATCTTGGGGCCGACGAGCGTGAGGCTTTCTTCGAATCCAAAGTTCGACCGCTGCTGATCGAACGATGTCTTGAATGTCATGGACCCGATGAGAGTTCCGCAGACCTTCGCTTCGATCAGAATCCGATTGCTGAGAAGGCGCCTGTTGTGATCGCGGGCAAGCCCGATCAGAGTAAGTTGATTCGCTCGGTCCGCTATGTCGATTCTTCTAAGGCAATGCCACCGGATAAAAAGCTGAGCGACGAAGAGATCGCAATCCTCACGCAATGGGTTTCCGACGGAGCCTACTGGCCTAAGGAAGACAAGCCTGCGACCGCTCCAGCGAAGATGCTTCCTCCAGCCAAACGCATCGATGAAATCCGCGAGCAGCACTGGTCGTTTCGTCCAATCGGACGGTTCACACCTCCGTCGGTACGCGACGAAGCTTGGGCAAAGCAACCGCTGGATCGATTTATATTGGAGAAGCTTGAGCAAAACAAACTCGCTCCGAATCCGACTGCTGACAAACGCACTCTCATGTTGCGAGCTCATTTTGCGCTGACTGGACTGCCGCCCACCTACCAGCAAGTCGAAGCATTTGTTGCCGACACTTCGCCGGACGCTTTCGAGAAACTGGTCGACTCGCTGCTGGACAATCCGCATTACGGCGAGCGATGGGCGCGGCATTGGCTGGACATCGCTCGGTTTGCTGAAACCACCGGCTATCAAGCAGGCAGTGTCGATACGACTTATCCGTATGCTTACACCTACCGCGATTATGTCATCAACGCGTTCAATCAAGATAAGCCCTTCGATCGTTTCATCTTGGAACAGATTGCCGCCGATCGATTGGATTTGAAGGACAATGAAAAGTCGGCGCTGGCCGCTCTGGGATTCTTGACTGTTGGGCGTAAGTTCATGGGCCGAGTTCATGACATCATCGACGATCGGATCGACGTGGTCACGCGTGGATTCCTGGGCATGTCGGTCACGTGCGCGCGCTGCCACGATCACAAGTACGACCCAGTTCCGATCACTGATTACTATTCGCTCTACGGAATCTTCGCGAGCTCTTCAGAGCCAGGCGAACTACCGTTGATCGGCGATCCGGCAGCCAATCCGAAGTATCAAGAGTTTTTAGCGGCTAAGGCTGAGAAGGAACGCGAAGTCGATCAATGGCTGGATGGCAAACGCCAAAAGACAGAAATCGAACTGCGAAGTCGCGTAGCGGACTACCTCGTTTACTTGGCCAAATCGCGTCCCAATTCGGGTCATAAAGATGTCAAGCAGATTGGCGACCGCGGTGCTTTACGGCCTCAAGCGGCTGCGCGCTGGCGAACGTTTTTGAGCGATCAAGCTAACGCCAATCATCCCGTTTGGATGCTTTACAATCGACTAGCCGAATTGCCCGCCGATGGCTTTCGCGAGAAGGCTCAAGAGCTGCTCAGTCCTCAGTCGACCGCAACCTGGCTAGCTCAAGTCAATCAAGACCTGCTCGAACGCCTTCGACAACAACCACCAGAATCGATGGAAGCCGTTGCAAAGCTGATCGGCGAATCGCTGGAATCGGCCTTTGCAGCTTGGAAGGATGCCAGCGAGAAGGATAAATCGCTCGCTCGTCTGCCCGACGAGAATCAAGAGCAACTGCGATTGGCGCTCTTCGCAGAATCCGTGCCTACAGTCTTGGACAAGGATCAAATGCGAGCCCACTTGGATCAAGCGGAACGCAACGAGTACAACCAACAGCTCGGCAAGATTAAAGCTGTCGAGTCCAAGCATCCTGGCGCGCCTGGCCGAGCGATGGTCGTCAACGACAACGCAAAGCCACATGATCCAGTCGTGTTCCTGCGGGGACAGCCCGGCAACCGTGGCGATCATGTGCAGCGACGGTTCTTGCAGGTCTTGGCTCAAGTCGATGGCGGCAAGATCTATGAGTCGACCAGTGGCAGACTGGAACTAGCGCAGGCGATTGCAAGTCCGCTGAATCCGCTGACAGCTCGTGTGATTGTCAATCGAGTTTGGCAACAACATTTCGGCGCGGGTTTGGTTCGTACAGCAAGTGATTTTGGTGCTCGAGGCGAACAGCCTTCGCACCCTGAACTACTGGATTACTTGGCTAGCGAGTTCATGATCGACGGTTGGTCGATCAAACGGTTGCAGAAACGGATCATGCTTTCGGCCACGTGGGCTCAATCGAGTACGCACCGCGATGATGGACACGCGATTGATGCTGAGAATCGACTGCTTTGGCATATGCCGCGAAAGCGACTGGAGTTCGAACCATTGCGAGACCGTTGGCTAACTGCAGCCGGAACGCTGGATCTAGAGGTTGGCGGACGTTCGGTGAAAATCCACGAAGATGCCACGCGTCGAGGCATGTATGCGTATGTCGATCGCGAGGATGTACCCAGCCTGTTAGCGGCCTTTGATGTGCCTAGTCCCGATGCCAGCCAAGCTACACGATCGCGCACGACGGTGCCTCAGCAAGCTTTGTACATGATCAATTCCAAGTTTGTCATCGATCAAGCCAAGGCACTGACTCAGAAGAGTTCTCAAATCACCGATGTCGCTCAGCGAATTCGCGAGATCTATCGATCGACGCTTTTACGAGATCCAACGGCTCGGGAGCTGGAGCTCGCTCAACAGTTTGTCGATCCTACGCGACCTCCGCTTGCCGGTGCACCAGTGCATAGTGAGGCCGACATCGCCGATGAAAAACCGGTTTGGCAATATGGATACGGAATCGTGGATGAATCGAAGGGACAAGTGAAGTTCACATCGCTACCTCATTTTGCTGGCGACCGCTGGCAAGTCTCAACGCAGTTCCCCGATCCCAAGTTTGGGCACTTAATGTTGTCAGGTGGA
>CAYWNG010000210.1:0-9650 GCA_964458685.1 uncultured Pirellulaceae bacterium | reverse complement strand
CTTCAGAGCCGCATCGATTAACGGTCGAACTTCGCGATGAGGATTTTAAGCCGCTGGATAATGCAACTATTCAGGTCACTGTAACAGAGCCTTCTGGGAAGGAGATCACACTATCCTTGCAACCTGATCCACAAGTTTCTGGCCGCTATTGGACCGATTATTGGTCGCGACTCGATGGTGGATACGCATGCAAAATTCGGCCGGTTGGTCCTGACGGCGTTGAACTTGAGCCGCTGGATTCGGGCTGGACCGCTCAGCCAAGTGTCGCCGAATTCCAACGCGTTATGCCTGATCTAAAGTTGCTAGAACGACTGGCCGAGCGATCTGGTGGCGAGGTAATCGAAATGGATGATCTTGAATCGTTCGTAAGCGGCTTGCCTAGTCGCAAGGTGCCGATTACTGAAACTCGTACTGAACCCTGGTGGCATCGTCCGTGGCTCGTGTTGTTTGCGATTGGCTGCTTGTGTGTCGAGTGGGGCATGCGTCGATGGAAGGGCTTACCATGATTGCGTCAGTGTTTCGACGATCTCATTTGCAAATGAAGTGGACCTTGAGTTGCCTCTTCCTCGCTTCGCAGTTTGCTTTGTGCGAGTCGTGGTGCAATTGCGCGCGGGCTCAGGATAGTCCAACAGAAGCAGCCCCCGTACAGGAAGGTAAAGTCAATGATGCCGAGAAGCAGCCTCTGAACACGTTAATCGTCGTTGTTGGTGCAGGTGGTAGTGCTGAGTACACCGAACAATTCAATCGCTGGGCCGATGATTGGGCCGCTCTAGCCGATCAGCAAGGTTGGCGGTCGACCTTAATCGGTAAGCGAACCGAATCAGAGAAGAATGCGAATGAAGCAGCAAACGAAGCGGCTGAGAACAAGCCTTCCGATCTTGAAAAACTGCAAAAGGCAATCGAAAACTTCGTGTCCGTCGAATCAGAATCGAAGTCGATCGAAGGCAGGCGATTATGGCTTGTGTTGATTGGACACGGTACGGCTGCTGGTAAGGCTGCTAAGTTCAATTTGACTGGTCCAGACGTCACAACAACTCAGATGAAGAAATGGCTTGATCAAGTGAAGCTGGAGACGATCGTCATCGACTGTACCTCATCCAGTGCACCGTTCTTAGTCGAGTTGTCCACCAAGAACCGCATCGTTGTTTCGGCAACTCGTGCGGGATCAGAAATCAACTTCGCTAGGTTCGGAGGCTACATGGCGGCTGCGGTTCGAGACTTGACTGCGGACCTGGATCATGATCACGAAGTTTCGCTGCTTGAAGCCTTTCTCAAGGCCAGCAAAGAGACTGAAAAGTTCTATCGCGAAAACTCTCGGCTAACTACCGAGCACGCTTTGTTAGACGACAACAGCGATAAGACTGGTACTGGAGCTAACTTCTACGTTGGAGCCATAGCAACCTCGTCTGCCGTAGGCGGTAAAGCTCTTGATGGAAAACGTGCCGCACGAGTCATCCTTTGGTCGTCTCCACAAAACGTAATCCTCAATAGCGATCAAATAGCTGAGCGAGACAAGATTGAAGCGGAGATTGACAAGCTGCGAGAGCAAAAGAAGCAACTCAGCGAGAAGGATTATTACGATCAGTTGGAAAAGCTGATGTTGCAGATGGCAGAGATCTATTCGAATCTCCAATAAGTGCCTCGCACGCCACACGTAATTTATTCTTTCCCGTGCAATGTGGCTGACAGTTTTTCGGTGGGTTTACAGCTATCGGCCCATCGCAAAAAGAATCTTGTGAACTTTTCCGCGCAACCTCTTTCCCTACATTACTCTGCGTGTATACTGTGTATATGGTTGTACACAGCTGGATAAGCATCGCTCTTAACGATCCTCGCCCACTTTACATGCAGATCATCGAACAGGTGAAGCGGCGTGTAGCCGTGGGAGATCTGCCTCCTGGTTCTGAGCTGCCTTCCATTCGACAACTGGCTTCCGACCTGCAAATCAGTGTCATTACGATTAAGCGAGCCTACCTGGAGCTTGAGCGGGATGGCGTCATCTTCACACGACAAGGAAAGGGATCTGTTGTTGCCGAACGGCCTGGCTTACAGGCCTCAATTCAGGAAGAAGAACTTCGGGAACATTTGGAACAGGTCGCCAACCTGGGGTTGTTGCTTGGTAAATCGAAGACCGAAATGCAACGGAGACTCGCCGAAGCCTACGAGAAAGCTCAAAAGGGCAACACATGATCAGCGATACAGAGACAATTGAACAATCCAACATAGCGATCGCCCTCAGCGGTGTCGCGAAGAAGTACAAGCATTTCTCGCTTCAGGACGTCAATCTGACGCTCGAGCGAGGAACGGTTGCAGGTCTGATCGGTCCCAACGGCGCGGGCAAGTCCACAACGATGCGCATTTTGATGGGACTGATTCAGCCTGATCGAGGCACAGTGCGTGTACTCAACAAGCCGATCTCTTCCAACGAAGCCACCGCCAAACAAGAGGTGGGCTATTTCTCCGACGACATGCGACTCTACAAGCCAGAATCGATTCGCTGGCACATGCAGTTTGTTCGGTCGCTTTATCCAACTTGGGATGATAACTATGCGAATCAACTGCTAGAGCGTTTTGGTCTAATCGATCAGCAGTTGGTTAAAGGGCTCTCCCACGGACAGCGCGTTAAGGCAATGTTGTTGTTGATTCTCGCGCGACGCCCCAAGCTGCTGATACTCGACGAGCCCACCAATGGACTCGACCCCGTAGCAAAACACGAGGTCATTACAGAACTGATGCGAGTCGTCGAAGATCCCGACCGAACGATACTCTACTCATCGCACAACACGCAGGACATCGAGCAAATCAGCGACTCGATCACCTTCATCGATCGAGGCCGAGTGATCGCTTCGAGCAATCGCTACGATTTTCTTGAGAGCTGGAAGCGGATCAAAGTTCAAGCACCCGAAGACTGGGTTGCTCCCACTTGCAACGGAGTGCGGCTGGAATCGACCTATCGAAGCTTGCGAATCCTAACGCATAGCCAGTTTCAAGACGACTTTGTTGAGCAGCTTAAAGTTTCGGGGGCAACGATCGAAGCGGTCGAAGCGATGAACCTGGAGGAGATTTTTGTCAGCGTGGTCTTACGTGGTCGAGAGGAAGCAAAATGAACTTTCAAGCTATCCGAATTCTGTTCCTCAAAGATCTCTTTCTGAGCCGAAAATTCCTTTTCGCCTATTTCGTTGCTGGAATGGTGTCCGCCGGACTGACGACGTTCGACGATAAGACGATCTCGTTCATTGGGTTCATCTTGACCATGACGGTCGCGATCGCCGCGGGGATACACTTTATCGGCATGTTACTGCTCAGCGAGTCTACCGACCAAACAAGGCTGTTCGTGATGAGTCTACCGGTGAGTCTTTTAGACTATTCCATCGGCAAGATTGCTGTCGTGCTCACGACCTACTTGATTCCATGGTCAGCCATGCTGGTGAGTACGGCGATCCTGGCCTTTATCATCCCAGGGTCGAAGCATGGCGCGATAGCTGTGTTGCCTGCAATCTTCCTATTCTTGTTGAGCTCGTTCATGGTTCAGTTGATCACCGCAGTGATCTCCGAGTCGGTGGGCTGGACGATTAGTGTGATGGTTGGATGCAATGTAGCGCTTAATGTCTTCTTGATGAAGCTATTTGCAATTCCGGAAGTTTCAGAGGCAACCAAGAGTAGTGAGTTATCGTGGCCGCCAGTCATTCTACAGATCATCGGTATTGAGCTGCTAGCCATCGTCGTGTCGCTAGTCGTTGTCTTTGTCTTCCAAACTCGAAAAAGAGACTTGATCTAATGTCAACGGTAGCTTCAATCAGTGAGTCAACCAGTGTTAGCGTTGACAGAGTCCATTACCTGGACAACTTACGCGCATTGGCGATGATGCTCGGTGTCTTGTTGCATGCTGGTCTAGCTTATGCTCATCCAGCCCAGGCGATATGGATTGCGACAGACACGACTTCCAGTACTGCGGTCGATGCAGGGATTTGGTTCGTCCATCTGTTTCGAATGGGGCTTTTTTTTTGCTTTCTGGTTACTTTGCTAAACTAGTAACCGAGCGAAAAGGCGCGAAGCAATTCTTGTGGAATCGATGTGTACGAATCGTCTTTCCCTTCCTGCTGTTTTATCCTTTTCTTTTGGCAGGAATTACGATCGTCTTTGTTTTTGCGATATCGTACTTGGATGAGCCTCGGGGGCTGATGGGCGTAATCGTCGCAGCTTCGAAGAGCGCTGAGACTACCGAACGACCACCGCTGACCACCATGCATCTGTGGTTCCTCTACTACTTGGCTTTCTTTTCACTTCTGGCCGCACTCCTCAGCCAATGGTCCTTGAAACTACCGCAGCAACTGAGTTTTTTGAGCAAGTTATGGTGGTTGGCTCCATTGATCTTGGTTCCTGCCGTCTTGCGATCTGGAGTCCCATTGCCAGCGCCCGAGTCGTTCGTACCCGATTGGTGGCCTTTTGTTTTTTACGGATCGTTCTTTGCAGCCGGCTGGCAGCTCTTTGGCAGAGAGTCGCTATTGCCGAGTTGGCAGCCGTATCGATGGCATCTTCTGATCGGAAGCAGTTTGCTTTACCTGCTCTACTATCAAACAATGCCAGTCCTAGACTTGAATGCCCTTGAGCCTCCGGTTAGCTCCATCCAAGGAATGGACTGGCTGAACGCGATTCTGACTGCCTATCTTTCGGTATCTCTGACTTTACTGTCGTTATTGCTTGGTCAGCAGCTCCTGTCCAAGCGCAGCGCCTTCCTCCGCTTCATCGCCGACTCGTCCTATTGGGTCTACCTTGTTCACTTACCCATTGTGTTGTTCTTGCAGACATTGCTGATACCTCTGGAGGCTCCTTGGGTAATCAAGGTTGCAATAGTTATTGTTGGAACTCTAGTTGCAAGCATGTCAACGTACGTTGTCTTTGTCAGATACACACCGTTAGGTTGGTTGCTTCACGGCAAGCGTCAATTCCCATAGCTCAGTCGACGTAGCCCACTTGTATTGAGACCTGCGTTTCGCGTTGGCGACGACCGCCAACGTTGGTCAAAAGTTACCGCTGAAGGGAAACCGCATCCAGCCGATTCATGGCAGATTTCGAAACCAAGTAGCATACCGCCCAAGCCCCTTTTTTGGTAGACTCGTGGCGGTTCTCGGTCCCATCCAGGGAGTAGCTACGTCACAGTGCGGCGGGACAAGCAGATGGCGGGAAGAACTACCAATTCACGTCTACGAATCATTGATCATGGAGATGTATTTACCCCTCACCAGTTGGTCAACGATATGCTCGACCTTGTCGCACACGAGAGCGAACGGATCGAATCGCGATTCTAGGAGCGGGCTTGCGGGGATGGTAACTTCGTCTCAGAAGTGTTAAGAATCGAGAACTGACCGAAGGCGGAAGCATAATCACTAGGATTGAACCGAAGCTGTTCAAACGCGACGTAACGGGTTTGACCACAGGGTCTTACAAATGAGTAACGAAACGTCAATTAGGGCGTCGACCGTGGGGGCGAACGAGGCCGACCATAACTTTCTTGGATTTGAAATCGAGTAACCAATGCCAGAGTATGAGAACCCACCACTGGTAGAGGCGTGGATTGCTTTTGATTTTGAGCCCAATCCGGAGAAGTTGTCGTGGGACAAAAGCCAAATCGAATCGTTCGTGAAAGTTCACGCTGATGAATTCACCCGCATAGAGATGATGGTTCGAGATGAAGTGCGAATAGAACAAACAAGCAAAAAAGAACTACCGCGGATTACTGATCGCAAAGAAATAATCGATGTCGTGCGAATGTTCAACGCGGCTGGCACTCGCATCAAACAGGTGGGTGAAGATCGTATTGCTTATAATCTCCTGCGAACCTCCAAAGAAGATTATCCTGGTTTCGGCAAACTTCTCGATGAGGCGTTGGAATACCTTGAACAGTACCGGGAGTTTTTTCAGCCACAATCAGTTCGATTGGCAACGATACACTACGTAGATCTTATTGAAATCCCGCTCGGCAAAGTGCCTACGATCCTGACTGATTACTTCGCGTACATCCCTGACATTCCGGAAGAACAGTTTGGACTTACAGTTGGTTATGCACTGGGGTTTGTTACTAAGTGTCCGCTTGATGGCGCACCATTGTCAACGCATATCGCCATCGTTCCGTCCCCAGACCCCACCACGCTTCGAGTCCGCCTTAACTGGGAAAAACCTTGTCCGGCGGTGAATTTCCATGACGAGAGAGAAATTAGATCGGGACTTAAGCACAGCAAAGAGTTTGTGGTAAACTGTTTTGAGCGATTGATCACGGACAAAACTCGTAGCCTTTTCAAGAAAAAAACAACGTAGACACCGCTTATGCCTATCGACCTTCAATCTACGCAAATCGTCGCTGTTGCTGATTGGAATCCCTCCTACCAGGAAGCTGGGCTTTCGCACCGCAGTGTTTTCGAATCTTCACGATATGAACTGTCTGAATTCATATGTGGGTACACCAGTTACCCTCTAAAGCGAATTCTGCGGGCGACCTATCTGCGTTCTCGAGAGGAGTTTCTTGTCGAGGTCTTAAGCCCCGAAATTGTTGGTCAAGGCAATTCAGCCGAAGAGGCCCGCGATGACTTTTGTTTGAAATTTCATTCACTGTTTCAAGATCTCATTCACAAACGCCCCTTTGAAATGACAGCAACCGATTCCGCGGTGTGGAAAAAGATTCGGAGTGTTGTTGATGTTACCGTTTATCGTAATCGGACCCCGCTTGTTGTAGAGCAGTACGGAGTCGTCGGCTATGGACAGACTTCACGCCCATGCAAGATCAAGTGGGATAACGGATTCACAGAGGACGTAGATATTCGGAGAGTTAACAGCCCAGATTTTGTTCGATACCCTCCTGGCCAGCCTGTTAAAGCGATTGTTCGTCGAAATCCCATGACTCGCGAACTAATTGACATTCCTTACATCCAACGCGTTGCTGCTTTACCAACGGAAGCGGACTTAGTTACTAGTGGGTTTGTCGAGCAAGTACTAAACGCAGAACCGTTTCCTGATGCAGACTGGGATTAGACTCGGCCATGGAAGTCTATTTTGTTGACGTCGGACTTGGAAGCTGCCACGTCATTCTCTTGGGAGGTCGGCGTGCGATCGTAATTGATTGTGGTGTCCGAAGCGACCATATCGCTCTCCAATTTTTGCAGCGGAATGGTGTAGAGCGAGTCGATCGATTAATCACCTCGCATTCGGATGGTGATCATACTGGCGGCGCAATCTCAATCCTCGATCATTACGCGGAGAATATCGAGAAGATCTGCGTCGTTCAGGATCACAAATTTCTGAAAAGTCGATATTGGCGAAGACTGTTTGCGCTAAAGAAGGAAGGACGCATCCACGAACGACAAATCCCACCACCTCTATTGCCTGAAGATGACCTACCAAAACTTGTTTGGGAGGATCCGCTTTCGGGCGCGAAACTAAGGTGCTTTTCTCCAACCTTTGTCGAGAATCTGGAGGCACAGCAGAGCAGTAACGCAAATGGATCGAGTATGGTTTTTGTACTCGATTATCAGGGCAGGAGAGTCGTCTTTGCAGCGGATTCTGTAGTCCCTCAATGGCGAAAGATTTACGAAAGGCGGGGCAACCGAACTGTTGAGTGCGACATTTTGGCTGTCCCGCACCATGGCGGAATGACCGAGGGAAGTGATGCGGACTTGGACTGGTTGTACGACCAAGCTATACGTTGCGACGTCGCCATCTTCTCTGTGGGTACTGTTCGGCGTCCGAAACATCCGCGTGCAGAAGTTGTTGCGAAACTTCGCTCTATCGGAGCAACCGTACTCTGCACGGAGATAACGTCTTTGTGTAGTGAAAGTCCAATCGGTTTAAAGCCAGGTGTTTTGCAGCCTCAGGTCCACTTGGGCAGAGCTATGAACTTACCAAAGAAGGCATACGTTCCATGTGCTGGTACTGTGCTCGCCACAATTTCAAATGGTTCAGTTGAAGTCGATCGATTGAAAGTGCACCAAAATGCTGTCGACCATTTGGCTGCAACCAGTAAAACGTGTCCCCTCTGTCGACTCTCGCTGACTATCCCGGCTGAGATCGCAAAAGAACGTGGCGTATGAACGAGTTAATTGAGCCTTTTCGCAGAGCCGTCGGGTTCGCGACGGCCGACGGCTCTGGTGTATGAGTCAACCGAATTGCGCCCCAGTTCGACGAGAACAGTCTGCTCGCCTAAACGTACCACTCGATGATGCGGCGGCTGTAAGAATCTAAGGCGTCGCGGTCGGGGACGTGATAACGGATACCGAACGAGTCAACGACGATGACGCCATTTTCGCCAAGCTTGCGAACATCGTTCTCGTCTTTGAGAATAAAGCTGGTCGTTCCGCGATCGGTCTCGACTTTCCATTCACACGGTTCGGAATTGCCCGAGACCCAGATGACGCGTTTGAGTACCGGGACAAACTCGCGCTTCTCGAGTTCGCTTGCTAAGATCTTTTGATTCTCGGCGCTGAGCTTGGTCGGACTGTCGATACAGAGTATTTCTTTGCCGCTTCGATCGACCAACGAAATCCATTCGGAAGGTTTTGAAAGCGGAAACAAGCGTACTGGCTTGATGTCGTCAAAGCGATTGCCCTGCGAGTCCGACGCGGAAAGTTGTCCAAGCGCGTCGACGCTAAGCACCAATGACTCGACATGCACGAGGGCGGTTGAGCTAACAGAAGTTTTGCGATCGGTGGACATCAGCATTCAAGTTTCAGGATTCAGTTTGTTCTTCAACTACCAATTGTTCTTCAACTACCAGTTTGTTTTTCAACAACCAAAGGACGGGCAATAAAACGACGAGCAAACCTCTGTAAGACTCTTAGTGCATCGCCGCCAATTGAGCTTGATGGAGTCGCGTGTAGACTCCGTTCTTCGCAAGCAGATCTTCGTGCTTTCCAACTTCAACGACAACGCCCTGTTCCATCACGATAATCCGATCCGCATTGCGTAGAGTGCTTAATCGGTGAGCGATAGCGATGGTGGTTCGGCCTTTAACAAGGTTGTCCAAGGCGGCTTGAATCTCGCGTTCGGTTTCGTTGTCGACCGCCGAAGTGGCTTCGTCGAGGATTAGAAGCCTTGGGTCAGTAAGGATCGCGCGAGCGATGGAGATTCGTTGACGCTCGCCGCCGGACAAGCCTTGGCCGCGTTCGCCGACGATTGAATCGTAGCCATCGGGCAGTCGACTGATGAAGCCGTGGGCGTGAGCTGCGCGAGCTGCCGCGATGATCTCGTCGGGCGAAGCGTTCGGTTTCCCGTAAGCGATGTTTTCGGCGATCGTTCCAAAGAACAGGTAGGGCTCCTGAAGTACGATGCCCACATTGCTGCGGTAACTTTGGATGGGGAACGATCGAATGTCTTGACCGTCTACCAGGATCGCTCCTTCGGTCACGTCGTAGAAGCGGCAGACAAGATTGACCAACGTGCTCTTTCCCGAACCGCTGGGGCCGACTAAACCGACCAATTCACCTGGGCGGACTTTGATGTCGACTCCACTGATGACTTCTCGATTTCCGTAACGAAAGCGAACTCCTCGAAGTTCAATACCACCAGTGATGCGACCTGGATCGACAGGCGCTTGGGGCTCCATCACTGTGGGGCGTTGGTCGAGTATTTCGAAAACGCGAAACGTAGCTGCTGCGGCGCGT
>CAYWNG010000209.1:0-9674 GCA_964458685.1 uncultured Pirellulaceae bacterium | reverse complement strand
ATCGTTGCATCAGTCTCCAAAGCCGATCGATGCAACTCTTTACAAGCGAATTCTGCATGTGAGCGAAGCTTGTCGGGCATCTTGGGTAACACAGGGCTCGGTGTACCGGATAGCGTGCGACCGATCACCCATTTTGCATATGGCATCATGACGCTGCGGAGTGCCCAGAGGTGAAGCGGGTTCCAGGGCTGCATTTGTTTGATTCCAGCCTTGTAGAGCGCTTGCCCAACCGGCTCGAAGTACTGCATCCCGTGCTGTTTCACGAGCGATTTGAAGAAGGCCATCCCCAACATCTCGCCTTCGCCCTCGTAAATGCACGGAGCGAGAAATTCGTGGACGTTGTCTCCAAACATATGTCCATGAAGGAACGAGCGACCGCCGTGAGTCTTCATGAAGAGCTCGATCGCGGCCTCTTTTTGGAACTCGGAACCGAAGATCTTAGCAACGACACATTCCATCTCGCCGCGATAGCCTTGGTCGATCAGGTCGGAACACCAATGTACCAGAGCATCGCTGGCCACGATCATTCCCGCAAGCTTGCCGAGTCGACGACGCACCAACTCGCGCTTCGCGATCTGCTCGCCGTAGGTAACTCGGTATTGAGCCCACGGAACCATGCTGGCCAGCATCTGTCGCATCACTCCAGCCGCGTTGGCACACAAGGCGACTCGACCGAGATTCAGACCGTGGTAAGCAATCGTGAGTCCATTTCCGCGCTCGACTTTCAGGAGGTTCTCTTTGGGAACACGAAAATCCTTAAAGATGATTCCTTGATTGTAAGCTTGCTTGAGCGCGTATAAGCCATACTTGCGAAGCTGAAAATGAGCGTCCTCTTGCTTGGGAAGATCACAAATCAAAACCGAGGGTTGATCGTCAATCAAGCAAACCAGCCCAATGGTTCGTCCAGGCACTACGTTGGTGATGAACAGCTTTTCGCCGTTGACAACGTAATCGTCGCCTTGCAGAACGGCTCGAGTTTTCAGCGCCGTCAAATCGGAACCCGCCGCAGGTTCAGTCAGCGCAAAAGCCGACAAGCGTTTGCCGCTCGCTAAATCGGGCAGGAAGCGCTTCTTTTGATCTTCGTTGCCGAAGGTTCGCACAGGGTCGACTGCGCCGATGCAACCATGAACTGAAGCCATGCCAGCGATAGTCGGATCTTGAAGAGCCATCCGCGTTAAGAAAGGAGCAAAACTTCGAAACGGTGAACCGCTTCCGCCGTACTCGCGATCGACTAACATGCCCCAGTAGCCACGATCGCCGAGTCCATCAAAGACCTCGTCGCGAATCTTACCTCGCTCGTCCAAGAGCGTTTGTGACTCACGATGCTGCTTAACGAAGTCTACCGATTGGTCCATTACCTTTTGAACGTCAGGCGGTGTCGCCATGGGATGACTACGAAACAGATCGACAGGAACGTGCTTCTCCCAAACAGCGCGGTGAGCGGGACTGTTGACTGTTTGGTACTGCGGCTTGAACAGCTCCTCGACCTGATCATCGGCGCGATCAATGGCACCGGTTCGTCGAGCTTCATCGTCGCTCTTTCCTCCAAGCTTGAGAGCGGTTTCAGCAAAGGACTCTTGAGGCTTTTCTTGCACATCCATGTTGGGCTTTGCAGTGGCAGACATAGTTTGCCTTTCGATGCGCGAGTTGAGAGACGGGATGTCAGTTCATTGATTGGACTCCAACCTCAATTATAGGCTACAATCCTAGGCTCGTCGTAAACCAACTCGCTGCAGCAAGCACTGCGAAGGTATAGCAGTCGAAGGAAACGTCAAAAATGCAATACTAATCGCAGTTCTCAAGCAGAGATTACAGCGATTGTGCAGCTTCTACCGGCATCGCTATCGTTGCAATTCGTGATTTGTCTCACTTGGACACTTATAATCCAATCACGCCACCCTACGCCGCAAATCCTTGCAGAAGTTGCTCAGCAGGCGTCCGACAACCAACTGAGAGATTGCGACTGGCAGTGTCAGCGCCGCCAAGACCAACAGAATTATATGCGTGACGACGATCCCGCGGATGGAAAACTTTTCAACCCGCGGCAGATTACAGATGCACCTAATGGACCTGAATGAATAAGAACGCGCTGACGCAGAGCAGCAGCCTTGAAACCGGACTGCGACAGACCGAAAGTTGGTATCAATCGCGGCAACTCTGACGATTATTCCACCTTTGTCGATCATCGTTAAGAATACAAAGCGGGATCATTCTGGATCATTCGGGATCACTCTGCCGCTTTGAAAACTTGGTCGAAATGATGCCGCGCTGCGCGACCACTGATCGTTTGGTGTAAGAAAAGCTCGCGAGCGATGGTCTGAATTGCCGTCCAGTGAACGTCGTCATTCACAAGGTACTCAGTCTTATCAAGCAGTCGACGTTCCAGCCGTTCGACCTGCTTTTGACCATCGGCTCGCATCAGAGCCAGTCGCCGAACACCACGCAGGTCTTGCGAAGCGCCGGCCGAGTATTGGCCGGTAACTCTAGATTCAGCCACCATACCGGCTAGCAGAATCAGAATTTCGTCCTCCAACCAATCTTTCGTAGGCTTGACGCGAGTCTTCTGCATATGGCACGCGCCTAAATAGCCTTGATTCGGTACGATCGTTACTCGCTCGACCGCTCTACCAAGCGTCAAGGCAATAACTGCATGCCCCGCTTCGTGGTAAGCGGTGGCAACCAGTTTGGGATTGGGCTGGGAGGGCGACTCCGACGGCAGCATCGGCAACTATTCAATGCAATAGAGTTGAGTTAGCCCACGCACGAAAAGCGAATTGCCAACAATCGCCAGCGAGCTATCAACAGTATCGTCCAATTGATTGGTGGCGACAACCTGTAGTGGAGCCGCACTCTTGAGCAACGGTTTTGCCAACGGCTTTTGCATAGACGTGCCCAACAGCAATCTGCTTTGTTTCGTTAAGGCTCGTTAAACGACGAAAGTCCTGCAAGGAACCCTGCAGGACTTTTCGATTTCATTATTCTTGGAGTGAGCCCGAGCCTAGCTTAGCGACCAATCGTTGGAGGGTTATCCAAGAAGAAGTCGCGTGGACCGCGAGTGGTGTAATAAGGGTATGCAACTTGAGCCATTGGACCACCGCTTGCTTCACCGGCTCCGGCAGGCTGGGCATTGGCGTATTGGCCGCCATGTCCTCCAAGGCCACAAGTCTGTCCACAGTTACCGTTACAATCTCCGCTGCGTCCACCTAGGAACCGCTGATAATCGGTACCGCCTCGCTGCCAACCCATCTTGCATGGTCGGCAACCGATCGGACCACCACAATTGCATTGGCGGTTGGTTGCATTGCAACCTTGGCTGCTGAACACGGCAGACGCCAAAATAACCAACAACATTACGCGTTTCATTAGCGTCATCCTTTACGCTGGTGAGTGGCTCGGGAAGCCACATGAACTGGGTCACGTGCGACGCTGTGCGTCGACTTCGCAATCCACGGGAAAGCCTACAATGGCTCACTCTTGTAATCCGATCGGAGGCTGTCGATGCTTGCTATACGGGAAATGCATTTTCAGCCAGCTAATTCGGGTCAACACTAGAGCAATCGGTAAAACCAGAACATCTGCTTCACCTACAACTGCGTTACCCGCAACAGATTTCGCAGTCGTTAAAGCTTCCCAGGCAATAGATGCAATTCAAAATCGACGTCTGAAGGAGGCCTACTGAAGTTCAATAACGCCGGCTTCAAGTTGGCTCTTCGCATGGCTCGCCAGCTTTTGAAAGAGCTGCTTTTGCGTGGCGTCCAATTTTGTTCGATCAATGCTCTTGAGTACGGCAACGGCCTTGCTTGGTCGCTGCAAGTGCAGAAGCACCTTAGCTAAGTTGAGCTGAATGGAAAGCCGATTCTCCGTAAATCGTTCAATGTGTTCAGCCATCACCGGTGCCGCCAAGTCAAACTGCTTCTCAGCCAACAATCCGCGCATCAGTCGATCGACCAAGGGTTGACTTAAGTCACGTGCTGCACCACCACCCCAGACGCGTCGATACATGAGCGCTGCTGCAACGAACTTGCTTTGATGGATCAGCTTTACCACCTCTGCGACGTTCTCAACCAGCGGAGGCGGAGGCATGTAGGAGTCCGTCCCAGCATCCGAAGAAAAGACCGAGCCATCCAGCGGTGCTAATTCGGGCGGCCCCTGTGCTGGTGTAGGCTGAGTCCAAAAATTCTGAGACGATGAAGTATCGCGATAGACGGGCACGGGAGCACCTGGATAAGCCACGGCCTGTGTCGAATCTTCTGCCTGATCCTGCGCCAACTTTCTTTGATTGGACTTTCCAAAGGCGTTCTGGACCAATTCGTGAGCTTCGCGGTCCTCATCGAGACGTTGGTCAATGTTCCCTTCGTTGTTCTTCCAGACGTTCAGAATGTCCCAGCCCTCGCAGTCGACCCAATTGGACTTCAGCCAGAAAAAACCGACTCCGAGACCGATCGGTATTCCAAGAATTTGCAGGATGGCGGAAGGAGAAAAGTAGCTCAGCAAAATCCCATACACTCCCTGAACTGCAAAGATGATTGCACCGTAAATCATCACGGGTATTTCGACTGTTCCCATCCGAAACCCGAAAGCCCAGAAGCAGTCAAATTCATTCTTGGGAGCCCACACAACGGCGACTCCTAGTGTTGCGTATATTGCGGTGGTACTTCCGATCGAAGCTGTTTCAGAACTGCTGAAGATGGTCAAGATCTGCGCGAGCCCTGAACTCAGCGCTCCCATGGCTACGTACAACAATAGGAAAACCCAAGAACCAACCTTGCCCTCGACGACCAACCCAAACGCCCAAAGCGCGATCATGTTGAAAATGAGATGGAAAGGATCGTAATGCAAGAAGAGAGAGGTAACCCACTGCCATGGCTTGAAGCTGCCGTGCTGGAGCGCCAAAGTGTAGAACGGATAGCCTCGTTCCACGAATAGAACGTCGCGCTGTGCTGCCGCGGCCCGCTGGCCCACTTTTCGACCTGCACCTTTTACGGCCCATTCGGGAGCAACCAAAGGTGCGTCTGGATCTTCCACTTCGATCGGCTCGGGTGCAAGATCTTCTTCCACCTGCTCCGCCGCGCGAAAATCGACGAAGCCAGTGTTGGAGTAGAAACGCGATGGCACACAAATATAGAGGACTAGATTGAGCAGAATCAGACCGCCGGTCGCAATCGGCCAGTGGTAGAGCGGTGCATCGGAATTGTAGGGTAGCGGGATCATGCGCTTCCTGAGTTTGAATGTTTAGGGCGTATCGGGCGTGTGACAGATAAGCCTGCGATCAACGTTGCAGCATTGTTGCCAATTTGACACTCCTTCGCTTGCAAATCTCTGAGTCAGCCGCCTAGCGTCTTGATTTTTTCTCGCCTACCAGTTTGCCAGTTTTTGCACCTCAATCAACAAGCTTTGGAACACGAAGTCTCAAATTGATTCAACGATCTCAGTTTGACTCAAGAGATTTCAGCCCAAGCTTGGTGTTTGCAATACGAACAACTAGTTGATGCGTCTGTTTTTCAACTCCAGACGCGATTTTTGGAAAAAAGCGACTCGAGCCGGATTTTGGCACGCAGATCGCAGTTAATAGAGGCAAACCAAAAGATTAACCAATGATTCTCGGGGGAGAAAAAATGATGATTGCCAGAAATTGCTTAACGTTAGGGTTCTTACTGGTCTCTGCAACAGCTTGGGGCCAAGCGGTCACTACACCGATCAACAATTGGAGCTACCAACGGCACGCCAGCACACCTGTAGAAGGGCTCCTGAATGGGCAGGCCAACGTCATCCAGTCAGTTGGACAAGCCAACTACTTCCATTCGCTAGCCGCAGTGAACTACCAAGAAGCACGAAGCAAGGCGATCGACAATCACAAGAAGTATGTGACGACCTACTACGAAACTCGACTGTACAACAAAGAGATGCGAGATCGATACGCGAAGAAGCCTCCTACCAAAGAGGAATGGGATCGCATCACCGCTTCAGCTTTGCCAGATCCGTTGACGACACAACAGTACGATCGCGCCACAGGTCGAATCATATGGCCACACATTCTTCGAGTATCGGAGTACGACGCTTTCAGAAATCGAATTGATGAATTGATCTTCGCTCGTTCGCCTGAAAATGATGGCGATGGCAGCTCATTCCAACGCGAAGCGGCTTCGTTGATCGATGCGATGAAGATGCTGTTGAAGACAAACATCCACTCGGTTACAGAAACTCAATACGCTGACGCCAAGGCCTTCCTGCAATCACTCGACTACGAAGTCAAGCAAGTTCGCGCTGGCACCACCCCAACAGCTCCAGTGAACGCTTCGGCAAGCATCAACTAAAGGTTTCCGTACAAAGCTAAACCACCTCCGCTGCTGTAGCCGCGGAGACTTACAACTCAAGTTGAAGGAGACGCCTATCGAAACAACCGACATCGTGGGCGAGGCACAGTATCTGTTACTTTACCCTCACCGCAATTTCTAATACCTGCGTCTCCCCACCCGGGCGTTCTCTCTTCGGAGGGAGCGCCTTTTTTTTTCGCACTATTTGTTTTTTCGCACTATTTGATTGCTCGGGCTCGAAGAACGATCTTTCCGTAGCTGACCTTTTTTTGCTCGATGCAAAATCGATCACTGATGCACTTTAGGATAGTCTCTGGCTGCCCCAACCACTGCGTGTAGGTGGTCAATTCTCGTGCGGTCATCTCAGCCAAGGCGTCCAACTTTGCCCAACAGCGTCTAGCGACTGGATTGTCTGAAACGGTGTGCGCAAGTGTTAAGAAAGGTGTCTGCCAGGGCTCAACCATACAAAACAGCCCGTTGGGTCGCAGCACTCGGTACACCTCATCCAAACATCGCTCTAAGTCACTCGGCAGACTGGGAAGGTGATGTAGGCCACCTTGCACAATCATCACATCGCGACTGTTCGAATCGAAAAGAAGTTCGCGACAGTCACCAGCATAGAGTTTGGCTTCACCATAGTACCTTCGTAGCAATTCCTCAGAGAGATCCACGCCCTCTAAGTTGACGAAGCCTAAATCGGTCAAAGCATGAATGCCATTGCCTCGTCCACAGAACATCTCGACGATCTGCCAATCCTTGGGCCATTCCTGCGCGCCCAGCAACTTGAGTCGTCGCTTGAACTTCGAGATCTCCTGCGCGGGAGTTTCGAATCGCTGATAGGCAGCCTCCCACTCGCGATCGATGGCTATGTCCAGCTCAGTCCATACGGTGATCTCAGGACTGCGGAAAGCGACGTTCATAGGGCAATCCAACAAGGTAGGAACAAGTCGGGTGAATCTTCACACTTCAGCAGAAGCATTCCCGCGCATTAGCAAGTGTCAAGATTTGCTTGATCGCTTCAGTCGGCATCGACGGCCAAATTTAAACAATACTATGAAAGTCCGCTACGATCCGAAGAATCGTCAATGATTAGGCTCTAAGGCAAGATTCGACACCGGCAAACATAAGAAACGGACGGGACGTCCGGGTACCGTTGAATGCTACCGGGGGGTTCCTAACACATTGGCAACCTGACGAGCCCAGCAAAGGCTATATTGACGGGGAGTACTTATAGAAATCCATCTTGCGACAGCAACACAATCCCCTAGGTGTCACTATGCCCGCTTCGTTAAATCACACCGATAGCAACACTCCCATGGGCGCGAATTTGATTGCCGATGGGGCAACCTTCAAGTGCTGGGCACCTAAAGCAAAATCAGTTCATGTCATCGGGGACTTTAACCACGAAGTGCTCGATGACTCGAGCCTTTTGACTCGGGATCATCGAGGCTATTGGCTAGGCTTCTTGCCAGGTGTCAAAGATCGAAATCGCTACATGTTTTACGTTGAAGGTGTTGGCGGCAAAGGCCCTAAACGCGATCCTTACGCTCGCGAGCTTGAAAAGCCCTTTCCAAGTAAGTGTGTAGTCCGCGACGCCGATTTCCCTTGGCATCAGACAGGCTATGTGACTCCCCAATTCCACAATTTTGTGATCTACCAACTTCACGTCGGTACCTTTTTCACGCCGAACGCACCGAACAAAGGCGGAACGTTTCTAGATGTAGCGACGAAACTTCCCTACTTCGACGAACTTGGGATTAGCGCGCTCCAGCTTCTGCCTATCCAAGAGTTTCAAACCAACTTCAGCAAAGGCTATAACGGTACCGATCTGTTCTCTCCCGAGATGGACTACGCGGTCGACGATGACAAGCTTGGACCCTACACGCAACAACTCAATCAAATGCTAGCCGCTCGTGGCCTCGCTCCCTACAAGACCGAGGACCTTCGCGGTGAAATGAACCAACTCAAAGCGCTCATTGATCTATGTCACGTCTTTGGAATCGCCGTTTTGCTGGACGTGGTCTACAATCACGCAGGTGGATCGTTCGGTAATCAGAGCATGTATTTCTTTGATTGGCAGCAGCCCGGCCCTGGAAACGGCGATCATCTTTACTTCTCTGACGTTGGACATGCGGGCGGACTAGTCTTTGATTTCTCTAAGCCCGAAGTTTGCGACTTTCTGATCCAAAACGCCAAGTACTTCCTGACAGAGTATCACGTCGATGGCTTCCGCTACGATCAAGTCAGTGTGATCGATCACGATGGAGCTCCCCATGGTTGGAGTTTCTGCCAAGCTCTAACGTCGACCGTCAAGTTTCATCGGCCGAGTTCGCTGCACCTCGCCGAGTACTGGAATGTGAATCCGTACATCGTGAAGCGGCCCAATGAAGGCGCGGGATTTGATACGACTTTGACCAACGGATTGAGACTGGCCGTTCGCAATGTTATCGGCGACGCCAGCGCTCCCGACTCGCGACCACTCAATATGACCGCTCTGGGTCGCAGCCTTTGGCCTGAGGGCTTTAGCGAACCATGGCAATTCGTCCAAGGACCAGAGAATCACGACATCGTCTTTGAAGGTCGTGATCAACGCATGGCTAAACTGGGCGACTTCTCCAACTCGCGTTCATGGTATGCACGAAGTCGTGCACGAGTAGCCACCGGGATCAGCCTAACGGCCCCTGGGATTCCGATGCTCTTCATGGGCCAAGAATTTCTCGAGGACAAGCAGTGGTCCGACAACTTCATTGGTAGAGCCAATCTACTTCTTTACTGGGACGGCCTAACCCAAGGTGACAAACAGATGTTGGATCATTTGCGATTTACTCGCGAGCTGATTCAACTTCGCTGGATGTTACCGGCGTTGCGTAGCAGTGGATTTCGATTGATCCATGCTCACGATCAAAATCGAGTTCTTGCCTTCCATCGATGGATTCCAGGCGGCGGCCAAGATGTGGTCGTGGTCGTTCACCTGGGCAATGACTCTCGCTTTGGATATCGAGTTGGCTTCCCCAGCCACGGACCTTGGAAAGAAGTCTTCAATAGCGATGTTTACGAGAGCTGGGTCAATCCACATGCTATTGGCAATGCGGGCCAAGCCTTTGCGGAGGAGATTTCCATGCATGAATTTGCCTATTCGGCGAATCTCGTGTTGCCAGCCAACAGCATCTTGGTCTTCGCGAAGTAGGCCAACATTGTTGTAGTCGGATTCGTCAGAATTCGTGACGCTAGGTCTTTAGTGGAATTCGCCAGAATTCCCTAACCTGAACGCATTCAAGTACGACGCCCGTAAAAAACTAAGCGAATAGTTCCTTGACCACGTTGCCGTGAATGTCCGTCAAGCGGAAGTCGCGACCGGCA
>CAYWNG010000208.1:7743-9676 GCA_964458685.1 uncultured Pirellulaceae bacterium | reverse complement strand
TCCCAAGAGTCGCGTGGTGATCGATGACTTCAGAATTGATTACGAGCTGTTCAGTCACACATTGCCGGACCAGTATTTTCCTAAGGGAGCGAACTGGTTGATGCTAGGGCCCTCTGGTCCCCGTCGACTGCGACTTGCCGTCGAACACCTGTGTCAATACCGCGGTGGCATCAGCTTCTGCATCGACTTGGACCCTCGCTGGGTAATCAAGCTGATCAAGCTGGGTTGGATGGAACACCTTGAAGCCTACAAGAAGCACTGCATCGATCAAGCGATAACGATTCTCACCGCTGGTCACGACATCAAGTGCATGTTTACAACACCTAAGTTGCTTGAAGCCTTAGCCTACGGTTTGGCGGAGAAGGGTACGAGCATTCAAGAGTGTGGCATTACGGGCATCTTCTCTGGCGGTACTGAGTTCACTCCACAGTGGACGCGATTCTGCGTGGAAGAGTTGCTAAGTGGTCCAGTCGAAGAAAGCGGCGTCTACATGACACCGACTTACGGCAATACTCTGATGGGACTGGCGTGTAGTAAGCCGATCACAGCCGACGACGATTACAAGATTTCGTACTACGCTCCGCAACCACGAGCAGTGGTCGAAGTGGTTGATTTCGAGGATCACAACCAGCTTGTTCCTTACGGTGGAACGGGCCGCGTCAAGCTTTACACGATGACTAAAGAGTTCTTCGTGCCTGGATTCTTAGAGCGTGATGAAGGCGAACGCGAGCAGCCTTACGAGAAGTATCCATGGGACGGAGTCAGTGGCGTACGACCCTATCACGTCATCGCTGCTCAAACGACTGTTGGCGTTTACTAAAGTCAGCGGTTTCTATTTCAATCGAAGGCTGAGATGGCAAACGACCATTTCGGCCTCCTGCCATCGCCGATCCATTTACATTCACTGCGAGATCTCACCGTGCTCACCATTCCTGCAATCCGTTGGGGCAAGCCTTACAAGTCGCTCGACAATCTAGAAGTCATTCACTTCGACACTGGCGAGCCGATCGCCAAAATTGCCCAGGTCAATGGCGGCATGCTGCAGATGGACTATCGCCATGCTCCGAGAGCTCGACAGGTTCTGCGCGAGATCCCATCTCGCGAATTGATCGAGCGTTGTAAGAAGGCGGCTCACCTATTCGAATCGGCCGTTTTGCCGATGGGCGATCAGACTCAGTCTGTGGACGATTTTGTGCATCAGCAGTCGGCAAGTACTGGACTGCCCGAGCATATGTGCGTCAACAACCTGAAGAAAAATGCCTTTGTGTTAGCTAACATGGACAAGATTCTGGACTCGCTGACGCGAGGCTTGGATCTGGATATCTTCACTCGCGGTTACGGGGAAGAAGGACGAGGCGTCACGGTCAGCTACCAAGTTCAAACGCCAGTCTTGGGTGCGGTGCTACCGAACAACTCGCCTGGAGTGCACACCCTGTGGCTTCCGGCGATTGCTTTGCAGATTGGTCTGCTCTTGAAGCCGGGCAGCCAAGAGCCCTGGACCCCTTATCGAATGGTTTCGGCGTTTATGGAAGCGGGGATTCCGCCCGAGGCGTTTGGCCTTTATCCGGGCGGTCACGACGTCGGCGGGACACTGCTGACTCGTTGCACTCGGTCGATGGTTTTTGGTGGAGCTCAAACGGTTCAGCAGTACGAGGGGAATCCTCGAGTCCAACCGCACGGGCCTGGTTTTACCAAGATCCTTATCGGCGACGACGTTGTGGATCGATGGGAAGACTTCTTGGATCTGATGGTCGAGAGCGTTTTCTCCAACAGTGGTCGAAGCTGCATCAATTGCTCGGCAATTTGGGCATCGCGACACACTGAAGCGATTGCTGAAGCTCTGGCCGAGCGACTTGGGCCCGTTGACGTTTTGCCGCCGCAAGATCCCAAGGCAGGTCTAGCCGCTTTCACAAACAAGCAGATGGCGCTGGGG
>CAYWNG010000208.1:0-7733 GCA_964458685.1 uncultured Pirellulaceae bacterium | reverse complement strand
AAGTCGCGAATGGCGTCGTCAGTTCCGGTGACAAGACGGCGAAGTTTGGCGAGCGGCTGGTCGAAAAGGAGCGATGTGCCTACCTTAGACCGGTTATTGCCCATGCTAACTCCCCCGAACGAGCGATCGCTGCCAAGGAATACATGTTCCCCTTCGTGACAGTGGTGCAGAGTCCGCAGAAGGATTTCGCCTCGAAGATCGGCTCAACTTTGGTATGTACAGTTTTGACCAAGGATCAAGGGTTGATCGATCAATTGACGGAAAGCACGTCAGTCGACCGGCTCAACGTCGGGCCAATACCTACTAACAGGCTAAACTGGCTCCAGCCGCATGAGGGGAATTTGATCGATTTTCTCTTCCGATCGCGAGCGTATCAGATCGCGGATATGGGCTGAAATTTCAATCTCTTAAGTGTCGCGTCTCTGCGACAATGGGCTGACTGGGAAGTCTGGGCGTCGTAATCGATATTGGTGGAACTTCCGGCAGTCGAGGGCGTCCAATCGTCAACGACCGGTGCGTCTCCTTCGGGGGACGCCGGGGCGTTTAGGGATCCGCAGTCGTTAAAACCCTCATAACTTATACCCCACCACGCGGAAAACCTGGAAGATTAGCCCATATAAGCAGTCTAGGTAATACGCGGAATTTGCAACGATTTTCGTCGCAACTATAATCGACCCCGTGTCCTCATCGGGGCGAGGGGCGGTTTTTTCAGCTTTTCGGCCCTTTTTACTCCTCAAACTGGCGGTTTCAGTGTTCGGCAAGGCGCAAATCAACGCGCCGCTCCCATTCATTTGGGGGTTAATTCCTTGTTGAAGCTCACCTGTAAGCGTTAAGGGTTGGTTAATGGCCATCCGTAGATCACAGTCGGCTAGTCGTAATTCTTCTCAATCACAAGCCAAGCAATCGCGTCGAAACGGTGCTCGAAGCCGTGTTCGTCAGATGCTCTCGGAACAGTTAGAGCAACGTCAGTTGTTTGCTGTCGGGCCAAGTCTGATTGGGATTCAGCCTAACAATAGCGATCTTTTGGTTGACGGCGCAGTCCGCAACACATCGCCGCGTGAGCTGGTCTTCCGATTCGATGAATCGCAAGTCATCAATGCGAACACCTTGGATGGTATTCGCATTACCAGAAGCGGAGGCGATGGATCGTTCGGATTTGCCTCCACCACCAGCGACTTTGGGTCCAATGGTGGCGTCGAGATCCAGTTGACCGCTTCCAATAAAGGAACGACTCCGACGGTACTCGTAACGCGCGCCGATTTGGGAGCTGGAGTTGCTCCTAGCTTTACCTATTCATCTTCTACGGGCGCGTTGACGATTCGATTGAATTCGAATGTCAGCACACCAACAACGGCGGCTCAATTAGTCGCGTCGATGAACGTTTCGCCAGTAGCGGCTCCAATTGTGACTGCGAAAGTTACAGCCGGCTTTGCCGATACTGCTATTGGATCGAACGCAATTACCTACTCGCCGATCAGGCTGACAAGCACCGGAGACATTCAGGTAACTCCGGGCCAAGTCCTGGTTGGTGCAGCGCCAAAGCAGAACGAAGTGACATTCCGTTTTGCAAGTCTTCTCCCTAACGATCAATATCGCATCGAAGTTTTCGGATACGACGATCCTGTTGAAGGTGTCGTAGGTCTGCGCAATAGCACGGCTACCGGACAAGTCGGTGATCTGTTCATTCCGACAAGCTCGAATACTCGTAAGGACACGGTCAACTTCCGTCTCGACTTGGGGCCAAAGGTCGTCTCCGTTGTTCCACAGCCAGTGGTTCGAAACGCGGGCGGTCAGTTGACTCAACAGCGTGATACGGTTGTTGTTTACTTTGACGAGAGCAAGCTGTTTGTAGAAAACGATAACCTCGGAAGACCAACCTCGCGATCGGCCGAGAATCCAGCTTTCTATCAACTGATTCTGACTGAGGACACAGTTCGCAACACGGACGACCGTTACTTCGTGCCACAAACGGCCAAGTATAACGCGGCCACCAATTCGGTGACTTTGAAGTTCGCTCAGGATATCGACCTACTTCCTGGATCGGCTGCCGGTCAAAACACGTTCCGACTGCGAGTTGGCACACGAGAATCAGCGCCAATCACTCCGACATTCAGCGAAGCTGCGGCAACGGCGATTTCCGACTTCAATACTGGTGGCGGAGCGACATTCCGTTTCGTATCTCAAGTGCTGGGTAAGGCTGGCAGTGGTATCGAAATTGTTGTAATGAACTCGGGAACACTGACCCCAGTTGATCCACCAGTCATTGGCGTCAGTGGAAAAGTCATTAGCATCGACTTGGGGCGAAACAATGTTACTGCAAACGAACTCTTGCTTGCTTTGCGAGGAAACTCGTTAGCCAGCGCGTTGGTATCTGTGACGCTTGAGCCAGGTAGCAATCCAAACACAATCTTGAATGCGCCGATCAACTACTCGCCAATCTCTGTGGTTGGTCTGGGAAGTTCGTTTGATACAGCCAGCAATTTGGGCGTCATCGGATCGGTGAACGTTGCTCAAACAAGCTTGGTTCTATCCTCTGAAATTCAACCAGTTGACTACACTTTGGATTTGCCTGGAGCAAACAATGATCCTGGCAGCCGTCAATTGCCGACACAGAACGGCGCGGATTTTGGAGACACCTTCGAAGACCACATCAACGCACTTTTTGGCGCGGACCGCATTAATGGCGTTTCGACCATCTACTACAACTTCAAGACTGTCTACGCCACCGACGCTTCGAACAACCCGCTAAACAATGCGATCACTGAAAAACAAAAGAATCGCACTCGTGAAGCTTTCCAAACTTGGGCCAATCATCTAGGCGTTCAGTTCATCGAAACCAATGACCTGGGTATTACTGTTGCGCTGGGTAGTACATCTGCACTTTCTGGAGCAGATGTTCTGCAAACTGGATTTAACGTTGCTGTCCGCATCGATCCACAATTCCAGCGCTCGGTCGTTGTTCTAGGAACAGCTCGGCAGTGGAGTGACAACTATGGTGAAGATTGGTTCCGCGCGTCGTTGACCGGAATTGGTATCGCTTTGGGTCTGGAAAAGGCTGGCGATTTGCCGATTGGGCAGTTGATGGCTCTCAGCACCAATTTCATTAACCAAGGTCGTCCCGACGTTGTACCAACGACAGAACCTGTATTTCCAGGTTCCTTCGACGTGCTCCACGGGCAACATCTTCTGCGTCCCGACAGCAATGATATTCAACTCTACCGCTTCGAAGTTAAGTTCGACCAGCCCAACCAAGTCGGTGAGTTTGTTGCTGAAACTCAAGCCGAGCGATTGCAAACTAGCAGTTCACTGAACACGTTGTTGCACCTGTACAAGCAAGTTCAGGCTACAGCTTCAAGCAATATGTCGGCTGGCGGAAACCTGCTTGTCGAGTTTGAAGCTAAGAAGCCAGGTTTGCTGGGTAACAACCTGCAGATTATCGTGACACAAAGCGAGCGAACCACTGGCGATAACGTGCTGGTAAGCACTTCTGACAACGCGGTTCACGTCGATTTGAATTCACAACCTGGAATGCTGACGACCGTTGATCAGTTTATCAAGGCGATCAACGAAAACCCCGAAGCCTCAGCTTTGGTAAAGGTCAAGTTGAAGTCAGGAAGCACATCTACCGTTCTCGGCGGATTGCCAATTACCTACAGCCCAATCACGTTGCAAGGCGGTGAAGTCAGGCTGATTGCGCAGAACGATGACTACTTTAGTGAAGACTCGTTGATCAGGATGTCGCTCGACTCGGGCGTGTATTTTGTTGGAGTCAGCGCTAGTGGTAATGACAAATACGATGCTGTGATTGAAAACACTGGTTTCGGTGGACGCTCGCAGGGTCGTTATGACTTGAGAATGACATTCCGAGCGGAAGTAGATAGCGGAAATGCCATTCGTAACTCCGATGGTCAATTCCCAGGGGATACTCAAGTCGTCTTGGACGGCGATGGAGACGGCAACCCAGCGGGTGTTTACAACTTCTGGTTCCAAACAGCGCCGCTAAACAGAACGATTGAATTCAATGCAGGTGCGGTTCCTAGTCTGGAAGGCAAGATCGTAACGTTAACCGCTGCCAACGGAACCATACGTCGATTCGAGTTTGATAGTAACAATTCGGTTGGCGTCGGCAACATTCGAGTGCCTTACACGCTGTCAGATGGTCCTGGACGCTTGGCGGATGTATTGGCAACTCAGATCCGCTCGCGTGTAGAACTAAACATCGGCGCTATTGCTAATGGATCGCAGATCGTACTTACCGGAGAGCGTTCGATTAGCTTAGCTCTAGGTTTGGACATCATCACTATTCACGGCCGCACGATTTTCGTTGACAAGTCTGCTTCGCCTCTTGCCGATGGATCGTTGACCCGGCCTTTCAACAATATTGCTGGCGTGGGCGTGCCAAATGCGTTCGCGATTGCTCAGCCAGGCGATATCGTACGGATTGTTGGTAACGGTGGTGGCGATTCAAATGTCGCAACCATTAACAATAATTTGGCTTATGAATTCGGTGTGGATTTGATTAACGGCGTTCCGTTGAGTGACGGAGCTCAAATGGAAATTCCAAAGGGTGTCACCACCATGGTTGATGCCGGAGCCATTTTCAAATTCAATCGTTCTTACATTGGTGTTGGTAGCAACAACTTGGGCGTCGACCGCAGTGGAGGTACTCTCCAGGTTCTCGGCACACCAGGCTTGACGGATGCCAACGGGAATCTGCTGAAGAATGCTGATGGTACGATTGTTGCCGGAAGTGTTTACTTCACATCATGGCAAGACGAGACGATCGGAGCGGACACCTACGCCCCGCGTACGACGCCATCGAAGGGCGACTGGGGCGGAATCCTCTATCGTAACGATGTCGATGCGTCAGCAGGGCGTCGCAATCTTGAAGACGAAGGTATCTTCCTTAACTACGTCAATCATGCGGACATGCGTTTTGGTGGCGGCGGAAACGTCTTCATTGATTCCGTTCAGCAGGTAGTTAATCCGGTTCAGATGATCGATCTGCGACCAACGATTACTTACAACAAGATCAGTCAGAGTGCTGGTGCGGCGATGAGCGGAGCACCGAACAGCTTTGTGGAAACCAACTTCCAAGAGCCAAAGTTCCAAGCATCGGGTGCATTTACTAGTGACTACGATCGAGTTGGACCAGAGATTCATCACAATAGTTTGGTGGATAACTCCTTAAACGCGTTGTTCGTTAAGGTTGATACGCCTGTCGGTGATTCAACTCGCAGGTTGACCACAAACGCTCGATTCGATGATATCGATATCGTTCACGTCATCAATGAAAACCTGATCATTAGTGGTACGCCTGGCGGCAGCGTTATCGATACGACTGTACCGCAAGGCAGCTTGATTGCGCTTCAGGCCGCAGCAGGTGGTGACTTACTGCCTGGTACTTACAACTACAAGATCAGCTTCGTAGACGCTTTTGGCTATGAAACAATGGCCTCGGATGTTTCGTCCAGCGTTTCAACTGGCACAGGACAAACGGCCATTCGCCTTTTGGGTCTACCTTTAGCGACCGGCGAATATGTCGCGCGTCGCATCTATCGAAGTGATGCCTCTGGCGGCGGCGTCTACAGCTTGGTAGCTCAAATCGATGCCAGGGCAACTGAGTATCTGGACATCGGTGCCAATGCCGGTGGTACGTTGGTTCGAGACCGAGCCAATGTCACGGGTGTTACGATGGTTGCGGTAGCCGGTGGCTCTTTGGCTGTTGGCAGCTACAACTATCGCGTGGTCATGGTAGATGCGAGCAACCGCGAGAGTGTTGCTTCCAATGCAACTGCGTCAGTGTTCACAGTAGCAGCGGACCCTCTTAACCCGAATGACCAAGGTAGTCGCTCAATCCAATTGACGAATCTGCCTGCACTGCAATCAGGATTTAGCAAGGTTCGTCTATACCGAAGCTCAGTGGGAAGTGTTGGTCCGTACACTTTGGTTGCTGAACTAACCAGCAACTCGTATTTGGATAATGGAACGAATCTTCAAGATGGCTCCGGTAATGCAATCAGACTGCCAGCCGAAGCACTGGGATCAGTTCGTCCACGTCTAGACGCAAGCTTAGTTGTCGACCCAGGTACAGTGGTGAAGTTGGAGGGCTCGCGAATTGAAGTTGAGCAAGGAGCCAATCTGATCGCTGAAGGTACTGACGGTGCGCCTGTAATCTTCACCAGCAAGTTGGATGACCGTTACGGTGCCGGTGGTGCGTTTGATACGAACAACGATAGAACAACCACAACTCCCACAGCTCGAGATTGGAGCGGCATTTATGTGGCCGCTGGAGCAAACCTGAGTATGGATAACGCAGTTGTTGCGTACGCAGGTGGTATCAGCAAGATTGAAGGTACCTTCAAGGGCTTCAGTCCTGTTGAGATCCAAGGCGGCAGTGCCCGTATCACCAATACAACTTTCGAGTTCAACGAAGATGGTATTGGTGGACAAGGTCCAGTGAACCGATTGGGACGATTGGACAATCGAGCGTCAACCATTTTCGTTCGCGGTAGCCAGCCCATTCTTGTCGGTAACGTCTTCCGATCCAATCAAGGCAGCGCGATCAACATTGATGCCAACAGTATCACTGCAGAACTGTTGCCAGATATCGGCCGATCTACCGGTTTCGTTGATCGCCAATCGCAATTCGACAGCAATCGCGGTCCGCTTGTCCGTGGCAACCGCATGGAGAACAATCAAATCAACGGTATGGAAGTTCGACATGCTCCGCTGACCGTTGAAAGTGTTTGGGACGATACAGATATCGTTCACGTTTTGTTCGGAACAATCAGCGTGACCAACCTCCACCACGTCGGTGGACTGAGATTGCAAAGCGCGCCAGACGAGTCGCTAGTTGTCAAGATTCGTGGCTACGGCTCCAACTTCAATGACTATGCAGGAGCAGGATTCACGGCTACTGGTTTCGACGCGAGCATTGCTGATCGAGTCGGCGGAACGCTGCAAGTCTTGGGATACCCTGGCTTCCCAGTCGTTTTGACCAGCTTTAATGACGATACTGTCGGAGCGGGTCTACAACCTGACGGAACACCACAAACTGACACCAACAACGACGGTGTGAACTCAGTTCCTCGACCGGCTGATTGGCGAGGCTTGCTGCTGGATCAATTCTCCAATGATCGTAATGTCGCGACGATTATGGAGCTTGAGAAAGCTAACGCAGTGGCTCCTGGTAGCAATTCAACAACCTTCACAGCTCAATTCATTGGTGAACTTGCAGGTAAACCAGAGAGCAGTGACGAGAACTATCGCTTAGGCTTTATTGCCAACGGTGTCTTGTCCGAGCCGACCGATGTGGATGTGTACAGCTTTACTGCCGAGGCTGGCACCGAAGTGTGGTTGGATGTGGACCACACGACTCAAAGCCTAGATACGATGATCGAGTTGTTGAACTCGTCGGGCCAACTGCTCGCACGCAGTAACAATAGTGTCGATGAAACATTGAACTCATCGTTGATCATCCGCGAACCAGGTGTGAATCCGACACTAATCAACCCGCTCAACAATACGCTACTATCACATCGTCAAAACGCGGATGGATCGTTCAAGGAGCCTGGAACAGTCAATCCACGTGATGCGGGTATGCGAGTTGTCTTGCCTGGAACTGCTGGAGCAAGAACCAATTACTATTTCCGAATTCGCAGTGCCAGCACCAACCCAGACAACTTCAGTGCTGGTTTGACTAGCGGTACTTACTCGGTTCAAGTTCGCAT
>CAYWNG010000207.1:3465-9684 GCA_964458685.1 uncultured Pirellulaceae bacterium | reverse complement strand
CCAATTGCCAATCATCGTGTGGTTGCTGAACCGAGGCTCGAAAATCCGGCAAGAATATCGGGAACGTCAGGCTTTTCGCGCTCAATGATCGGCAAGTCTATCGCTATGAAAACAGATGCAAATGGTAACTATCGACTAGGGCCACTGCCACGCTATGTCGAAACTAGCATGTGGTGCGATGCTACTCGGCCCGCAGAGCAGAATGGCCGCGAGTACCTGGGCAATTACTTCATCGAACTTGACGAGCAGCGGCCGCCACAAGTGCATCGGCTCGGATCTGAACCTTCCGCGCCTTCAAAGCTGACAATTGAAGAGCGTGTCGCGGAGCTTTTGCGTGACGCTCGGCTGGGAGGCTTTCATGCCATGATCATTTTGGCCGATACTACAGACGAACGATGCAACATCTTCGTACAAGACAATCTCTTGAACTATGATGCCAATATTCAGGTCTCTAGCTATATGCAAATGCGATTCAACACGGGAGCTTCCGGCAGCGAGAAGAGCAAGGCGTTTGTTAAAGCCAAGAATTGGCCGGTGCCACCCGCTGGAAGGGTAGTTGCAATCGCTCTCGATACCAGTGGGGAAGAACTTGGGCAAACAACCATTGATGTAACAGCGGGCGATGCCAATGACCAAGCCGCTCGCTTCGTTGAGAAACACTTACCACCAGTTGTCGACGCTAGACAAAAATGGAACGAAGCTTTTGCACTCGCCAAGAAAACGAACCGACGCGTTTGGGTTCGCATCAGCCAGCGGCACTGTGGTCCATGTCATGTTCTGAATCATTGGCTGGACGTTCATCGAGCGTTGCTCGAGAAGGAGTTCGTTTTACTCAAGATCGATGATGTCCGCGACAAGCAAGGGGCGGAAATTGCTCAAGAGATTACTCGCGGTAAGCCTTTCGGGGTTCCGTTCTACGCATTCTACGACGCTGATCAGAACATGCTGATCGATAGTCTAGGACCAACTGGGAACATTGGATCTATTTCAGGCTACGAGGGCAAGCGGCATTTCCGACGGATGCTTCAAAAGGTCCGACAGTCACTCAGCGACGCCGAGATCGAGCAGATTGTTGGTAGTATTGAGGATTAACAACTCTCCGTCGTTTTGCCTATGCTACAACCATGCGTATGAAGCTGCCTGGCTTATTTTATGCAGACAACACTAACGCGACCGAACTGCTCGATGGGATGAACTAGCGTAAGCGGGCTGAGCCCGGCGGCTTCAAGGTCTGCTCTCAGTCGCTCGGCTGGTCCGCGATAGATGATCCAAGCGGCATCGTGTTTGGTTGAGCGAATCTGTTCGAGCCATTGCTTACGATTACCAACTAGCCCGTGGGGCTGGACGGTTGTAGTACTAGCTTCTACGCGATAAATGCCACGAAGCGGGTAGCTCAAGTACTCGTCCATCGTTTGCGTCAAAGGAGCGTCGATCTGGTACCCTTCGATGAGTCCAGCGTAACACCAAAGCGACTGCGATTCGCTGTGGATATTCTGCGAGACAAACTCAGCGGCCGAATTCCAGTCTTCGTCCCGCGCGCGACGCCAACTATCGAGCGTGTTGCCCCAAGGGCCTTGCGAAATGAATAACCCAAGAAAGATTGCCGCAGAGGCTAAGGCTCGTAAGGCCCCGCGGTTGATTGTGAGCAACCATGTTCCGGCGAGCATGTACAAGGGCAGCGCGGCGACTATGAGAAAGCGGTAGTGAAACAACGGAGCCAACTGGCTACGGGTCAAAACCCATGCTAGGCAGCATGGGCAAATCGCGGCCAGGGCCCAAACCAATCTTGCAATACGATTAGTAGCGAATTGCAATGGTATGAGTTTAGAATCTCCGACGTCTTGCTCTTTCCGCGGCAACAACGAATCGATGGCCCAGCAAGCGGCGATGGGTAGCAAGACTTGTAAGAATGGTAGCAGGTGAATCAAGCTTTCCAGCGAGCTATCCCCAGCAAATGCCGTCCACTGTTTTCGTCGTTCCCATACGTTTTGGTTAACATAGAGAACGTAAACTCCGTTTGCGATTATCCAAAGCAGGCAACAGATGGGTAGCACGACATGTCGTTGTGTGCACTGTTTCCAGGACACCAACTTAGCGGCAAGATAGGCGATGATTGGAAACTGAAAAATCAGGCTCAAGCCTGCAGTGATATGCAGATGGATCATCGATGTAGCGCATGCGGTCCACGCAATCCAATGCCAAGGGACAAATTCGTTATTACGTTCGCCAGACTTGTTTAGTGCCAGTTCGCTTGGATGGCTTAGCGAGGCAACCACTATTTCAACAACCAGCATCCAAGACAAGAGGCTCACTAGCTGAACGACTCCATAAACTCGAGCTTCGACGGCAAAGAACATCTGCATCGGGTCCATGCACAGACTGCAAAACAAGAAAGCCAGAGCCATACAGCTCAGTTGCCAACCTTGTTCCTGACGAGCAATCCGTTTACGTTGCCAGCGGCTCAGCCAAGCGAACATCGAGATTACGCAGGCCAGCCAAGATATCAGGGAGGGCACACGCAATACCCACGGATGCTGCCCAGATGTCCAAGTAAGCAGCTTTAGCAGCCAGAAATAGATGGGAGACTGATTGCCCATTTCGGCTCGGGTGGCAACGTCTGGCCAGTCTCCAGCCACGCCCCAACTACTGTGTAGTTCGTCAAGCCAAAGCGGCTGGTCCAGCAGTTGGACTGTCCAAAGCAGGGCAACGACCAGCAATGCAGTATAGCCCACAAGCCGCGCCCACCCTAATGGCGAAAATCTGAAGTTAATGGAGATCTCTCTTGACTAGGTTACGTCTGCGTTGTGCAATAGAAGAACTGGGGAGTAAAATAGGCTGGGCCGATCTGAAGCAAAAGGGGCAACCCTGCTAATGTTGGCTGGCTTATCGCTGTTTTCATGGTAGTCGGCCTATCGGTCGATTACACCGAATCTTTTCTTACGACCGATATCGGGATGGGTATCCTACGTCCATATCCGATAGAAAGAGCTCCCATGCGCCAAGCTTCGAAATTTCGTGTGAATAATCTACGTGGCTTTACACTTCTCGAGGTTTTGATCGCCACAGCGGTGACATTACTCTTGATGATGGGACTGGCTCAAATTTTCAAGGTGCTCGGTGACAGCATCACCAAAGGTCGGGCGGGTCTTGAGCTCAATAATCGTCTGCGGAATGTGATCCATCGCGTTCGAACAGACTTGGACAACATCACCGCCTCGCCTCGACCGCCGATCAAAGTGGGAGCAGGTCAAGGCTATTTACAGTATTACGATGGACCAATGCATGATGCTATCTTCGCTGCCAATCCTCTTCTGAACCGGTTTGGCGATATGGATGATATCTTCATGGCTACGGTCAGAGCCGACGATGCTTGGTTCACCGGAAAGGTTCCACGCTTTGTCTTGGAAGGACGATTGCCAACATCAGTTTCAGAGCTGAGTGATCTAGTTACGATTTCATCTCAGTTTGCCGAAATAGCGATATTCGCAGAGCCGATTGTGACGGAAACCCCCTACAACACCTCAAGCTTGCCGAACACGAATCGTGACCCTATTAGACTAGCTTTAGATCCGACGGCGGGCTTCGAAGACTTGTTCGCTGGAACTTCAGGAATTCCAGACGGCTACCGATTGCATTACCGGGTGCTCTTAATTCGTCCAGACTTAAACCTAGCAAATGGACTACTTCCCGGTATCGATTCGGTTGATCCGAACCAAAGAGTGCTGGTGGCTGGGCCTGAATTTCTTGGTCCAGAGTTTCAGATTCAGCCACCTCAAACACCAACATCGCCAACAATAGTGCCGCGTCGGACAGCCGTGACAGATGTTAACTTGCCTTCACCTATCTGTGATATGTGGCGAGTGCATCAATTCTGCGACTTGTCTGTTAGACGTGTGTACAACGTTAGCGATGGACTGCTTGGAACACATGACTATATTGCCGCCAATAGTATTGAGGATTTGGCAAATCCGGGCAATCGATTTGCACATGTTAGGATGAATGGTTCGTATAGTTCGACATCATTTACAACACTTCCAATCCTTGCGTTGACGCCACCTCTGTCATTTCAAACTGCTGGGCTATCTACTCTTGGCACATTGCAGGGGTTGAACGCTGGTCCTGGATTTACGAATTACTTCTCAGGTGGATTCCTACACCCAGTGTTTTCGCTTCTTGGTTCCCGTGCGGGTGAAGATGTTATCGCCACTGATGTACTTGCTTTCGATCTGAAAGTATTCGACAGCAGCGCACCCGTTATCGATTACTCCACGCCTAATGCTGATGTCGTTTTGCGGCCAGGGGATCCCGGATTTGGTCCATATGGACTTGCTTCGCTGACCGCTGTCAACACCCCTGATGCGTTCGGTGAGTTCGTCGATCTTTGCTGGGGAAGCCAGGAAAAACTTACGACGCTGCCAACTCCTATTGACTATGCGAACCAGGCGAGGTTTGTTCAAAGTGTATTCAGTGGCGTTGCGGTTGATGGAGCGGGAACACGCACACGAACCGGTGCTTTTTTGAAGTCTGGACTCTGGCTAAGCGAAGCGGCTAATATCTACATCTATCAGCCAAGTTTCGACACATTTACGGACTTTTTCGAACAAGATGGGTTCCACCAAGGGCAGCTTGCCGGAACAGTTGGTACTGTCCAGTTCGCCAGCACTTTGACTGATGCAGGGCGTGATGGGATCGATAACGCTCCTACAAACGGGCTTGTAGACGATGACTTCGAAAAAGAAACAAGCCCACCTTTTGCCACCGATCTTCGGGGTTTACAGATCTCGATTCGATTGGAAGATCGAGCTACCAAGCAGTTTAAGCAGATGTCGACGGTCAAGGAGTTCGTGACTCATTAGCCACCTGATAAGCTTAACACGAGCTTGGAAAGTCGAGCGGATCGGTCAGCAACAGATTCGGGCGACTCGCAGTTTTAACGCTCCAACGGGACTCACCGCCAGTCAACCAGTTTGGCTGGCGCTTCACTTTGGCAGCGTCGCTGCTATCGATCATCTTGAGCTGAACGGGCAAAGCTTGACGCTTGCCAAAAGGTCGTCTCTGCGCTGGCGAATCGATGCTGAACTTCGAGCTTCGAACTTGATCGTAGCCGAGTTTTTTGTTGCCGGCGCAAACGCTACTGACTTGGACACCTTAGCATCACAACGCTGGGTTGACGTTAGCGAATGGTTTGATTTAGCTCTGGCAATCGAGTAGTCAGTGTTCAATCGCTTGTTCGATACCAAAAACGACAACGGTACACGAACATGATCGGAGAAGCGGAAGTTCGTCGATCGTTACCACACTCGCGCCTAACTACATGGCTTGGTTATAGATCCTCTTCTGACCTCTTGGGTGCTACTCGTAATCGATAGATTTGAGTATCCACCGATGGTTGGGCATGTCGCTCTTGGCTGTTTGAGGAGTGACTAAAGCTTGGTAAACGACGTAATCAATGTTTACCGATAAAGTATTAACCGAACCATCAGCCATAGATGCGTTGAAGACTTCACTGTGCATCGAGCTTGGCAGAGCGTTTTTGTAGTTCGCAGCCTCGTTGCTCAGCCCATTCGTCGATGTCGCAAAGCCTGGAGCAACGGTCGGCTTAGGTCGCCCCTCTGCTGCTTCGCGACCAGCGTACAGCCAAACAAAGCCAACCTTGTATCGCACGCTGTCGTCGGTTGTTGAAACATCGGCCCAGGAACGTTGGCCGAGATTCTCCGCAAATAGGATTGTTGATGACAAGCCATCCTTGCAGTCGCTTGAACGAACTGGTTTGCTGGCTACACCGAAGCATGTTTCGTCGATCTTGGTGCGAGGATTAAAGACCTGCTTCGGTATAGCGTTTACAAACAAACCATTCGCCGGACGTTGGGAAATCGAAGAAAGCTGGGAAGCGTCTGTAACTCCCTGATAAGCCTCTAAATCCAGCACCGGATCTCGTAGCTTAGGATCTGGGTTGGCTCGCCCTTCTGATTCTGGGAGGTCAAAACGAATGTAGAGGCCTGCATTGGCGAGGTAGGATAACGGTGCAGCAATTGACTCTTTGGTGTTGTCGCGATTACACACCAGCGATTCAATACGGGGATAAAGGGTAGAGCTAGATTTTTTGAGGCTACGAAACTCTTGCTCCCATTGTTCTTGCATGGCAATATCGTCCCACCGATCTCGCAAATTTTGCTCCTCAATCATCGGCAGCAGACTCACCACCCATGACCCCAACTT
>CAYWNG010000207.1:0-3365 GCA_964458685.1 uncultured Pirellulaceae bacterium | reverse complement strand
GATGGCATTTTACAGCCTGGGATGCCAATCCCAGGAGACTGGCGTACGAAGATTCGTTAGTCGCGGAGCGACGACAGAGCGCATCCGCGAATTGCATCTACCCGGCCGAGATATTTGCCGCAAGAGAAGGAGAATATGTGTGAGAGAAGGAGAGTGCCGTCGCTTCGCGACTCACAATCCTCTCGCTTGATGTTCCCTGGGATTGGCATCCCAGGCTATAAAATATCGTCGCATCCGCGACTAGAACCAGCCGATGCAATTGAGACACGACCGAGGCTGGAGGTTAGTGTTTCGAAGGAGAAGAAGAGTGGAGAGAATACGCGAAGAACGAAGAAAGGCGGAGCCTTGAAGACAGTGCGTTCCGAGGCAGAGCCTCGGAACGAGAAGAAACGAGAGACGCCTCGGAACGAGAAGATTCAGCAAGCAAGGAGATTAGCTGGCTGCTGGCTGCTGCTTCAACTCATACAGCAGTCGTCCAGGGCTGCCCATGATGTTGTAGCCCGAGTCGACGTGCAGGATCTCGCCAGTAATCCCCGAGCTATAGTCGCTCAACAGATACGATCCTGCCTTGCCAACCTCTTCGTGCGTTACGCATCGACCCAACGGTGCAACGTAGCTGTAGAAGGCTTGCATCTCGCCAACACCGGCTGCAGATCCAGCCAATGTCTTCAAAGGTCCAGCGCTGACTGCGTTCACGCGGAAGCCTTGCGGTCCGAGATCGTACGCCAAATACTTCACCGTTGAGTCCAGTGCGGCTTTGCAGATGCCCATCACGTTATAGCCGGGCACGCACTTCTCGCCACCGAAATAGGTCATGGTCAGAACGGTCGCGCCTGGATTGAAGTACGGTCGAGCGGCGTTGGTGACCGACATCAGGCTGTAAACGCTGATGTCCATGGCCAGCTTGAAGCCATCGCGGCTGGTTTCGACAGTATCGCGTTGCAAGTCGTTGCGATCTGCGAAGGCGATCGAATGCAGCAGGAAGTCAATCTTGCCCAGCTTTTCGCCAGCCATCTTCATGAACTCAACGATCTGTTCGTCGCTTTGAACGTCCAGCGGCTCGAGAAACGCAGTTTGACTCGGGTAGGCCTCAACGCAATTCGCGACGCGGCGGCGGTTCTTCTTCTTTTCGTCGTCTGCCTTGTCGGGCAAATGCGAGAAACCGCATACCCCACCGTTGTCCATGATTTCCTTGGCTACAGCCCATGCGATCGAGCGATCATTGGCAACACCAAGGATGAGACCTTTCTTGCCTTCGAATAGCTTTGTCATTAACTTTTCCAATCTCTACAAAAGGTTAGGTGTTATTTCATCAGAGGTTTGATCGATTGCCTGAAGGTGGAGTATTGTCACCATGCCGAGCCGTTTGCCAATCACACCTTGACAGAAAGGACTGGCATGCAGGCCCCGAAACTCAAAGAAAAACATGAAAAAATCCACCGTTCCCGCAATCCGAATTCGCCAGCTCAAACCTCAACCCGTTCAATCCTCGGGTGATTACGTCCTGTATTGGATGACAGCATTCAGGCGAACCGAGTCGAATTTCGCTCTCCAGCGAGCTCGCGACTGGGCGGTCGAGCTAAACTGCCCGCTGGTCGTCATGGAAGGCCTCCGCAGCGATTACCCCTGGGCCTGTGACCGCTTTCATCGCTTCGTCATCGAAGGAATGGTGGACAATCAAGCTGCATTTGAGAAGAGTTCAGCTCTCTACTTTCCCTATGTTGAGCCCACCACGCATGACGCCAAAGGTCTTCTGGTTCAGCTTGCTTCGAAGGCCCGAGTCGTAGTCTCCGATGACTTCCCATGCTTCTTTCACCCTGGCATGTACGGTCGAATCGCAGAGAAGTTGCCTTGTACCTTCGAGCTCGTTGATGCCAACGGCTTGATGCCTTTGAGCGTCGCCGATCGTACTTTCACCGTCGCCCATTCCTATCGGCGCTGGATGCAGAAAGAACTACCGAAGCATTTAGAAGCTACGCCCGAGGCCAAGCCGCTTGCCAGCGAGTCCGCGAAACGATTGCCTCGCCTAGACTCGCTTCCCAAGTCGATCTTGAAGCGCTGGCCCGCAGCAAACTTGGATCGACTGATGCAAGCTGATGGTCTAGCCAAGTTGCCAATCGATCATTGTGTTGGTGTGGCACAAATTCGAGGAGGCTCGGTAGCTGCGAAAAAGCAGTTGCAACAGTTCGTTGATTCAAAGCTGGGGACTTATGGGGTCGATCGCAATGAGCCCGATCAAAGAGGCTCGACCGAGCTTTCGCCTCATCTTCACTTTGGCCACATCAGTGCTCAGCAAGTCTTCTGGGCCATTATGGAGTCGCAGCACTGGCACGTTGGCAAAATCAAGAAGCCTAACGGGAAGACCAACGGCTTTTGGAATGTGGATGAAAACGCCGAGGCTTTGTTGGACCAGCTTTGTACGTGGCGCGAGATCGGTTTCAACATGTGTCACCGCGAGCCCAACTATGAGAGTTATGCTTCGTTGCCTTCTTGGGCTCGCCAGTCCATGGCCGAACATGCTAAGGACCCGCGGCCTTTTCTCTATACGCTCGAACAGTTCGAGCGAGCGGAAACGCACGACCCGATTTGGAACGCCGCTCAGCGCCAGCTTGTCATCGAAGGACGCATTCACAACTACATGAGAATGCTCTGGGGCAAGAAGTTCTTGCACTGGGCTCCATCGGCCGAAAAGGCGTTAGAGTGGATGATTCACCTGAATAACAAGTACGCTTTGGATGGTCGCGACCCCAATTCTTACAGTGGAATTTTCTGGGTCTTGGGAAGATATGATCGAGCGTGGGGGCCAGAACGCGAAGTGTTTGGTAAAATACGGTACATGACTAGCGAGAATACTGCGAAGAAACACAAGCTGGGGCAGTATCTTCGACGCTACTCGCAGTTCCCGCCGAATATTCAGTTCTCCACCTAACACAGTTAATCAACAATGATAGCTCGAAGACAGATGGTTACCTTGCGAAGTGTTGCTCAAGTAACCGGTTGGTTGTTCGAGCTTTGCCTTTTGGCTTGCATCGTATTAACAACCAGCAGAATAACTTGGTCCACAGAGCCGCTACTGACCCAACCGCTGTTGACAGAGCCTCTGTTGACCGAAGCAGTTCAGCCTGAGAGCGACTTGAGATCATCGGCTGAGCAACCTAACGTCGTTGTCATCTTGACCGACGATCAAGGCTGGGGAGATCTCTCATTCCACGGCAATACGAACCTCTCGACACCGAATATCGACTCGATTGCTAAGTCCGGCGCGAGGTTCGATCGCTTTTACGTCTGTTCAGTTTGTGCACCAACGCGAGCCGAGTTCTTGACGGGCCGTTATCATCCGCGAGGTGGCGTGCGGGGCGTTTCCG
>CAYWNG010000206.1:0-9689 GCA_964458685.1 uncultured Pirellulaceae bacterium | reverse complement strand
CACAACGATTGACCAAAATGTGTTGAACTTGTTCAGCAAACTTGGCTTGTGCTCGAGGTGGAATTGTAGTGCCGGGGTTCGATGCGGTGCTGGCTTGAACCACTGCGCTATTCTGAGCCCGCGAATCAACGATAGGAACGTTCCTCTGAATTGGCGGATAGCCCATTGCGATGCGAAAGTCATTTTGCTGTAGCATCCGATCCTTAATCTCTTCGCCTAGCTGTTTGACGGATGGGTTGCTTTTGGGCGGGTTACTTTGGGCCTGTATCAGATAATGCTCACCAGCTTCGGTGAGCAGATTGACTTTCAAGCACCATCGAGCCAATTGAGCGTGATCACCGCCTCGGGCAAACTGAGGCAACGAGCGCTTTTTGAATTGATAAAGTTCGGAGAGAGAGTTACCGATAGCGACGACCTGGTTTCGCGGCAAGCGAACTTCGTTGCCTTCGTTCAGCCTAATGCGAAACGTCTCACCCTGTTGTTCAATCCGGCCGACCATAACGGAGTCGTTGGTGGTCAGCGCGTAGCCGTTCTCCCAGTATTGGGCTACCGACAGGCTGCAAAAGATGCACTGCGCTAGAGCGACAAGCATCGTTAAGGAAGATATTCTTCTGAAGCGAATCATTTTTGCATCCATGCAATCTTCTCGATCGCTATTTTAACCTTGGAGTCTCAAGCAACCTGCAATTCACCCAAACGATGGCGAATCACTGGAATGAAAAATCCTCGGCAATAGCGATTCTCGTGGCTTCAACTGCGGTGTTCGTTCGACTTTGTCGCTAAGTTAGGTCGACAGTATCTCGGTTATTTGGAAAATAGGAAATTTCAGCTAGCCGCGTCAAGCTGAACAGTTGTTAGCAAATCCCTGGCAAGCAAGGCGTCAATCGGTGTCCGACGAACGAATCCCTGAAACCCCGGCTGCGGATAATCAACTGCGGAAAGTAAAGGCAATCTACTCTGGCCGAGTCCAAGGGGTGGGTTTTCGAATGACTGTACGCGACCTTGCGGCGCAGTTTCCAGTCCAGGGCCGCGTGTGCAACGTTGCTGATGGGACGGTCGAAATGGTAGCCGTCGGAGCCTCGGAGGCACTATCTAGCTTTCTGGAGGCGATCGACCGCAGGATGTCCCGTAACATCGAAAACTGCCTGCTAGATTGGGGGAAAGCCCAAGACGGCGAGTTCACGGACTTTGCAATTGGACCCGATAAGTGGGGGAACTAAGCCCCTGAAAGTCGCTCTGTGACGCGCTTCCTACGTCCAGGAACCCTTTTTGGTAGCTAGTCTGAACCAATACCCGTCCACAAGTCGTACAAGCTGAAATATACTGACCTCTTCCGGGCACAAACCCTATTCGCTCCTCCCCTTCCAGTCGCACCTCGTCTTATGATCCCAACGATTGACCTGAGTTTGAGCAACCTAGTATTTCCACTGGCCCAAGTGTCGGACAATTGGATGCGATCATGGTTGCAACCCATTTGGTTCCTGGGAATGGGAATTGCGCTGGGTTTGGTGGCTTTGTTTCTGGCAATTCTGGTCTTTAAGGTCCTTTCGTTCACCCCTTGGTCGAATCTATCCAAAAGCCCAGTTGGCCACGTGGTTGCACTCCTGCTAACCGCGGCAATCTCTGCTGGCGTCATCCACCAAATGTGGCCTGCAATCAGCGACGCTGGAGTCCAGGAAGACATGCGAATCACTGGCGAACCGCTGATGTCCAGCATCGCGCTCATCTTGCTTTCCGCAATCGTGGGTTGGTCGATAGTGTTTTGCAGTAGCAAAAATGCGAGTCGGTCCACACTGGATACCCTAACCGAAGGCGCTGCTGGCTATATTGGCATCACAGCTTTGATCATCGTGTTCTTTTCCGCCGCGTTGTGGGCTTTGGGCGGTCGATTGGCCAACCCGATTCTCGATAACCCAATGGGGGCCTGGAAGAGCCTTCCACAAGTCTTTACGGCCGGATATCAGAACATTCCAGTAACGCTGGACCCAATTCCTGAAAGCGGAGATGCACCGTTCGTTGAGATTCCGATGCCCGCAGACTTTAGCGTGGTTTCGCGATTCCGTCTGAAGTCGTCGACTACCGTGATTCTAGCGGATGCTGCCGAGCCTTCGAAAGTCTTCAAGCCACCCTACCGATTGGCTGCTGGCGATGAATCGTTGCAATGGACCTGGGCTCAGCCTATCACGGATCTTCCCTTGACGACCGGCGTTGGAACCAAGGTTTACGCTCAGAATACTGAAGTCGATCCAGCCAAAATCACCATTGAATACGTTACCACTCCTGCCGTTCCTCAAGCCGGTGCTCTGGTCGCAACAGCAATTGGAGTCTTCTTGTTCGGACTAGCAATACTCTTGCAGAGCGCAGTGGCACCGCGAGTTTCAGCGGTTGCCTTGGCGACTATCAAGAACGAACTCGGTCAGCCACTCTTCACCACCTTGATGCTGATCGGTTCAATACTCATCCTTCTATTCGTCTTCCTATCGTTCAACACGTTCGGCGAAGACATCAAGCTGCTGAAAGACTGCGGAATCACTGTTATCATGCTGATCGCTGCCTTCCAAGGTGTGTGGTCCGCAAGCAGTTCGGTTAGCGAGGAGATCGAGGGCCGCACAGCACTTACCGTACTTAGCAAGCCGATTCAGCGAAGAAGCTTTGTGATCGGAAAGTTCATGGGACTATTCTGGCTTTTGGCACTCATGTTTGTTGTGCTTGGAGCCTTGGAGTTGGTCGCTGTAGCGTACAAGCCTCTGTACGATGCCAGAGAATCGTCCATGGATATGCCCTCGTGGCAAATCTGCTATACCGAAATGTGGAAGACAATTCCTGGTTTGCTGATGGGCTTCATGCAAGCCGTACTGCTGACGGCGGTTAGCGTCGCACTTGCAACTCGCCTTCCACTGCTGGCCAACATTTCGATTTGTTTTGCAATCTATCTGATTGGCAATCTATCAACATCGATCGTAAGTAGTACTGCCGAGACCTTCGCGATTGTCGAGTTCATCGCTCAGTTGGTCGCGACAGTCATCCCGATTCTGGAGCATTTCCAGATGCAGTCAGCCATTGACGCCGATAAGACAATCTCTGGCTCACTGCTGTCCGGTAATCTGATTTACTGCTTACTGTACGTGATGCTGGCTATGTTCCTGGCCTTGATCCTCTTTGAAGATCGCGACCTGGCATAAAAGACTACTTAACTAGCTTCTCAGCCGCTTTCGTATACTTGATCTCCATCATTTTTACTTCAGCACCGTTCATCAATGCAAACATGGTGAACAGTCGCGTTCCATCCTTGTTGTAGACGACTACCATTTTCGACTTCGAATCGGCACCCGATGGATCTTTGCCAACTCCGATGGATGTGAGCGTTTGAGTCTTCTCATCCCATGTACCTTCGGTCTTCATGGAATGAGGCGACATGGAATCGACCCAAGTACCAACGAACTTCTTACTGGCTGCGTCGTAGCCAGTATGACTGCTGCCTTGGAAGTCCATGCCCATGATGCTGCCTTTGAAGTGGCTGACTAACCAGTAGTCGCCAATCATAAAGTTAGTCTCTGTTCCTTTGCTCACCGACGGAGGAGCCGCAGGGTCAGCGTACATCTTGATCTCGCAATCCCAAGTGCCAACATCTTTCTTGAGCAGCGCGATGGGATCTTCGGCTCGGATCGAAACAAAGGTACTCAAGCAGAGCAGTAGTGCCAAAGACGATTTGAGAAGACTGAGTTTCATTTCTAAAGTTCCTTGTTGAGGAGTAGAGTGGAAAATCGAGGGTGAAGCTAGAAAGGGAAATCACTCTTTACGCATCAGGTGCGCGGTGTGAGCCCATAAAACTTAAGTGCGTTGTCATGAAACAACTTCTTGTGCAAGGAAGTCGGCCTGTCCTTGACGATCGACTTGAGCGCATCGACCCACTGTTGAAAGGTGGCTCGCAACAAACAAACGGGCCAGTCTCCCGCGAACATGATCCGATCTTCGCCAAAGGTATCGATGCAATGATTGATGACTGGAGCTAAGTCGCTGGCGCTCCAGTTTTCGGGCGCTGAGGCGACGATACCAGAGATCTTGCAAACGACGTTCGGCCGCTTGGCTAGTTCAACGATTCCTTCTCGCCACTTTGCTACCAGTTCTTCATCATTAGACTTGATCGGACCATTGCCGCAATGATCGAGAATGAACTTAGTTTTGGGGCACTGGTCCACTAACTTTACGGCGTCCATCAGCTCCCCAGGTTTCATGCACAGGTCAAATGACTTGTTCATCTCACCTAGAAGGCGAACGCTCTTCACGAACTGCGGCGATGTGCAGTAACCAGCGGGCGTACCTCCGTGAAGCACTTGCCGAATACCCTTGATCAGCGGTTCTTTGGCGAATCGCTGGACGTATTGCTCAAAGCTCGCCTCTCCAGGCCTTCCTGAAATCACTGCCGCAGTCGTTTGGCCTTTGGGCTGTTTGCACAACCCCAGTACATAGTCAGCTTCGTCATTCTGTTGATCGGGTCGCACATCCACTTCCATGTAGACCGACTGAACTACATTGGCCTTCGAAGTTGCTTCTGCATAGTCGCTGGGCAAATAGCTTCGAGAAAGCACAGAGTCCTTGAGGCCCGCGTGCCAGGGCAAAGTAAAACGCTTTAGATCCCAAAGATGTTGGTGCGTGTCGATGATTGGAATCGAGCTCAAACTGTCGTCCACATGAGCAGCGGATGATTGGTTCTGCATCGTCAAGCTGCTTGCAGCGATCCCCGCAGCCATTGCTTGACCGACCCACGTGCGCCTATCAATCGGTTTCATCGTTTTGTCCCCTTAGAAAAATTACGCAGTCAACGGAAGCTCTCGATGGCGAAGCTGAGCGTATGCAGTTTGAATTTCAGCAACATCAACCTTTTGGTGGCTAACTAACAACTGCAAGCGAGCTCGTCGAATGACGCCCTTTTCAAGAAAGCTGCCAAACAGTTCGGCCGTTTGCTTCGCTTCCTTTGTTGGACAAGTCCAGTGAAGTTGGACTTGGTCCCGCGGTTCGACTAACCAAACGAAGCTACATTCTGCCGCCGTGTTAATCATGGCGGCGCGGGAGTTGGTTTGGCTTCCGCTCCAACCGGAATCAGCTTCATCGTGAACACAGTCAGTATCGCCGATAAGCTGTTGGTGGTTCCAGCAGGACCAAGCTTCGCAGCCAACGCTTGTCAAAGCTAACTTGGGCGCTGTGTCGAGCAATGAAGTTTGCACGCTGATCCAAATCTCTAAACCCAAATCGAAGGGAGCAGGGACTTCGACCAAACGATAATCGACTTGGAAGCTATATTGATCCTGCGGACCTTGACCGAACCTAGCTATCAAATCTTGCTGGCGCACATAAACTTCTTCGGTGCGAAGAGTATGTTGAGGAAGCGGCTGAATGCCGAGAGCTTGCCACCTTGTTCCTTTTGCAGAAACAAACGTCAGCGGATGTTGAGGCTGGGTAGGATCAAGTTCTAAAACCCATCCTTTGCTGGTGGACTGTGCAACTGTCTTCAGCGGACTCCAAGCGGCTGGCATTAAATGATCCTCAGATGTTGGATGAATTTCTACGATTTAAAACTGCGCGGTGCGCGGGCGTCCCGCCCGCACCACGTCCGTGCGCCGGTGTTTCGGTGCGCGGGCGTCCCGCCCGCACTAGGCCGCCACAGGCGCAGTCGCTTACGTTTCCACAAGCCCCGTGCAATATTGTATCATTATTCAGCAAACCTGTGGCGCTGATAGTCCCACGCAGATTTACGTTCCAGTGTTCCAATAAGAAGGATCATGTTTTGACGCAACAGTTCGGACAACGGTGCGAGCACTAAAAAACGAGCCATGACCATTCAACGAAAATCTCCATGGCTTCGAGTCATCACCAACTATCCGTGGTGGGCTAGCAAGTTAGTGACCCAACAGTGGCGCTGGGTCATCCTTGCTTGGATCATCATCGTGATTCTAGTGCGAACGCTTGCTCCTGGATGGACAGATATTGCTGCTGACGGCGACTTGGCTTTTCTACCTCAAGATGTCCCAAGCTCCATTGGTCGTCGAGCTGTCGAGGAAGCATTTCCGGGCAGCCAGTCACGCAGTCAAATGCTCATCGTCCTTTCGCGAGACTCGGAGAAGCTGACTTCTGCAGATTTGGCAGTGGGCCTCGAGGCGGCGCGACGCTTGCACTGGTATGCCGCTCGAAACGCCTGGAGCCAAGTCGATCGAGAAGCGATTGAGCGAAGCAAGTCGCAGATCACTCCCGTTGAAGAACAATCAGCGCCTACGACCAGTTCTAAACAACAGGTACTAAGCTCAATTCTCGTCGATTCACTTCAAGACAACCTCAAGCAGTTGATAGAAATCGAAAACGACTTAGCTCAGTTTGTGGAATCAGCCGACCCCGATCGTCCGCTAGCTCGTCAAATCGAAGCTCATGAAATGCTGGGCGAACTATTCGCTTTTCAGGGAGATGACGCCAACGCTGAGATCGAACGAGACAATGCTAAGATTCTTCGCGAACAAAAACTCCCAACCTTGAGGGCCGATTCTGAGCCTTGGACCAAATCCATCTTGGACATCTACAGTTGGCGGAGCCGCGTGCTTGGTCATAAGTTGGATCACAAAGGCCGCGCGCGATTGATCGCCGTTCAGTTGGGAACTGAATTCATGGCCACAGCCAATATTCAGATCATGGAAAAGATCGAAGCCATGATGGCTGACCTGAAGACTCAATACGCCGATCGAATCTCCTCCGATCTGCATGTGGAAGTCACTGGGTCAGCGGCTGTCGGTGCCGATGTGCTTCGCGCGAGTGCCAGCGGCGTAAAGAAGACTGAAATCGTGACAGTTGTTCTGGTGCTCGGAATTCTAATCTCGGTCTATCGATCACCGCTGCTTGTGGCCATACCAATCATTAGCATCGTCGTGAGTCTAGTCGTCGCCACGGGTGTGGTGGCCTTGCTGGCAAGAAATCCGGCTGATCCAAATAGTTGGGGATTGGGCGTTTTCACGACGACGCGGATCTTTGTTGTGGTCCTGCTGTTTGGAGCAGGCACCGACTTCTGCCTATTCTTACTGGCTCGCAATCAAGAACTTCTTGAGCAACGTCCTGCCAAGAATCGACGACAACTGCATCGATTACTCGCCGCCGGTTGGCGCAGCGTGCATGTTGCTCTGATCGTCAGCGCGGCAACAACGATTGTAGGCTTGTCGCTGATGTGGTTTTCGAGATTTGAAAAGTTTCAGTTCAGCGGCCCAGTGATTGCCATTTGTCTAGCAGTTACTTTATGCGTTTGCTTGACATTAACACCTGCCATGTTGAGCGGGTTTGGGAAGGTTGCTTTCTGGCCGAACTTGAGGGCTGCTGGCACCGCCGCTGCTCGATCCAGAAAGATCTGGGAAATCGTCGCGAAGCTGGTTGTAAATAAGCCAGCTATCTCGCTACTTGTCGCAACTGCAATACTGCTGGTCCCCGCCGCGTATGGATGGTGGCATCAGAAGATTGTAACCTACGATTTCATCGGCGAGCTATCCGCTAACTCGCCAAGCCGACGCGGCGAACGCTTGGTGCAGAACCACTTTGCGACGAATCATGGCAGTCCCGTAACGCTTATTCTGACTCGCAAGGTCGCATTTGAGAATGAAGAACAACTACGGAAAGACTGTACTGAATTGGCAAGCCGGCTGTACGTCGAAGGCGTTGTCTCAGTGCGAGGCTTGACCGATCCGCTGGGCGATTATCCCCCTGGAAAGAACTTAGGAGTGGGGGAACGAGAAGCCTGGCGTAAATTGGTTTTGGCCAACCACCGCATCACTCGACAACATTACGTCAGCAATGTAACTGATCTTGCGCAGCGCATTGCGAAGTTTGATGTCGTACTGTCGTCGAGTCCCTTCTCGTTGGAAGCTTCACAGACTTTGGATCGGATCAAAGCACTTCTTCAATCGATAACCGACGATCCCACATCGAACTGGCACTCAGCCGATGTAGCAATCAGCGGTACCGCGATTGGTGTTACCGACTTGCGCGAAGTGACTCAGTCGGATCAGACACGCATCCAGATCTTGGTGACGCTGGGAGTCTGGTTTGTGTTGGTCCTATTGCTACGACAATGGATTTTACCGATCTACTTGATGTTGACCGTGCTAATGAGCTACTACGCTACGCTCGGGACGACACAACTGACCTTCGCGTGGATCTATGGCTCAGATTTTCACGGACTAGATTGGAAAGTGCCGTTGTTCCTATTCGTAATTCTGGTTGCCGTGGGACAAGACTATAACGTGTATTTAGTCGCGAGAATTCAAGAGGAGCAGAAGAGCTTCTCCAAACGAGCTGGAGTTCAACGAGCGCTCTACATGACCGGCGGAATTATCACAAGTTGCGGTGTGATCATGGCAGGAACGTTTGTAGCCATGATGAGTCCCGCGATCAGTCTGTGGCTTTCCAATCAGTTCCCTCAGTGGTTTTCCGATGATATCCCCGTATTGCGAGGAATCACTGAATTGGGTTTTGCGCTCTCCTTTGGCATTCTGTTAGATACAATTCTGGTGCGGAGCATTCTTGTTCCAGCGTTTGTTGTTTTGTGGCAAGGCAGGGATCGCAACGATGCGACCAAGCTTGAACCCGAGCTTGTAACCAATAACTAACCGATCATTCTCGAGAGTTTTAGTGCAATCCCGATCTATGGTTCGCGTTGTCAAACTTGGTGGTAGCCTGCTGGATCTTCCCGACTTGGCTTCAAGACTCAGAAGGTTTATCGATTCGCAATGTGATTCGCGAGCTCTGCTGATCGTCGTTGGCGGAGGAAAGATCGTCGACGCAGTCCGCGACTATGATTCAATCCACTCGATCCATCCGATAACTTCGCATTGGTTAAGCGTCGACTTGATGCACTCGACCGCGATGCTTCTTCAAGCCTTACTTCCCGAGTTGCCATTGCTGGCAGATACTTGCGAACTCAGCTCATTTGTCTGGGCGGAAACGAAGGGGGCGGAAACTATTGCTGTTGTCGATTCGGTTGTCAAGAAAGTCGCCATCGTTTCGCCGCTGTGCTTTTACTCACGTTCCTGCAACGCTCAAGTTTTACCGATTGGATGGCAGACCACCAGCGACTCAATCAGCGCTTTCTTGGCGACAATGCTTCGAGCGGATGAGTTGATCTTGTTGAAGTCAACCGACGGGAGCAAAGCAGACGGTCAAGACATACAAGACCAGCAAATCCATCATGAGCAATCGCTTGTCGATAAAGCCTTCCAATCGGTAGTACCCGATTGGCTCAAGGTGCGGATTGTAAATCTACGAGCCGATTGATTCGCTCGAGAATATCACCGCTTAGAACAAGATTCATCGCTACCGCGGTTTCTGTGATCTGCTCCGGTCGTTTGGCTCCACACAATGCCACCGTAACACTAGGTTGAGCGATTGTCCAAGCGACCACAATTTGGGCGACAGTGCAGTTCAGTTCCTTCGAGATGCTTCGCAATTCGTCAAGCAAATCTTGGGCTCGTTGCCATGCCTCGCCTCGATAAACCGCATAGGTCAAGCGACGATCGGCTGGATCAAACTGATGGTCGCGTTGCATGCGACCCGCCAAAAGCCCCTTCATCAACACCCAGTAGCAGGCAATCGCGATCTTTTCGGCTTCGCAAAATGCGCCAATCTCGGCAACAACTTCACGCTGCAACATGTTGAAGTATGGC
>CAYWNG010000205.1:0-9700 GCA_964458685.1 uncultured Pirellulaceae bacterium | reverse complement strand
CCCAGCCCAACTCACTTAAGTGAACCGCCAGTTTGCGCCCCATCAACGGATCAGCGCCGGCTCGCGTCAAGCAGTCGATCCAAATCTCTCGCGTAGCAATCGACTCGGGCCATTCCATCATTCCGCCGTAATCCGGCTCGATCATGGCCAGTCGACCATTGGGCTTAAGAACTCTTTGGCACTCACCGATCACCTTTTGCACGTCCGCCATCCACATCATGGCACATTGCGTAAAGACAATGTCCACAGATTGGTCCGGTAGTTCGATTCTGTCGGGCGAATTCTGCAGGAACTGAACGCGGTCGCTCAATCGCTCAGGCAAGTTGACTCGCGCATGTTCAATGATTGCCAGAGAAACATCCATGCCGATCACATTAGCATCGGATCGTTCAGCGATGTCGGCCGTTGTTAAGCCCCAGCCGCAGCCAAGATCCAGCACGGCGCTCGCGCCTCCGATACCCGCGATACGCAGCAGTCGAGCTCTAGCCGGTCTCAGCCATTCCATCTGAAGTTGTGAAAGTCGCAAGCTCGGCGTTGATGAACCCATTGAGTTGTTCTATGTAGGGCGAGTGTAGAGGTCTGATATGCTTGTCTCCGCAACAAGCATATCATCAATCGAAGGATGTTACGTTGGATACCGGTTGACTGACCTCGCAACACGCCATTCGTGCTGTCTCTGAACCGTGGCCGGTTCAGCTAAGAAGAAATGTGTAATCGAAGTTTGTTACGTTGGACACCGATTGACCGACCTCGTAACACGACCATCGCAATGTACGTGACTTGGTGGGTTTCGTTCCTCAACGCCACCCTACGAATTTCGTGTGTGATCGTGTTTCAACTGGATTGTCCCACTCAATACCCTCAATTCGCGCCTAGGGAGTCCCCAATTTCGGCTCAATCTGCTAGGCTAAAAACTCTGTAGTAGTTTGGGTGACGGTACATGTGGGCTGTCATCGCTTGGAATGGGAATTCGTTAACGCTTTTACGAGTGGCAAAATGTGGCGCTGGTTTGTTACATTTAGTTGGTTTATCGGCTCAATGGTCAGCTCTCTTTCGGCGTTTTCGCAGGAGAGTTTTTCATCCTTGGTTGGACCGGTTCAGGTCGGTCCGGTACAAGGTGGAACACTAAAGGTTCCATACTTGACTTGGGGAGGCGACGTCGCCACGTTTCTAGCGAACGGCGACTTGAAGACCAAATCAGGATCGACCTACAACAAGCTTGGCTTAGATCTTCAAATCACGGCTGGCGACGACTACATCGGCCAAGTCCGCAACTACGTCAGCGGCAAGACTCCGTTTCTTCGCGGCACCATGCACATGTTGGGAATGGCCAGCGAAGTGATCGGAGCGGACCCGCGAACAAAGCCCGTCGTGATCCTACAGCTTTCTTGGAGTGCTGGGGACCACATTGTCGGTCGCGGAGCGATCAAGTCGCTGAACGATCTCAAAGGAAAGAAGATTGCTTGTCAAAAAGGCGGTCCACACGTGGGCTTGCTCTACGACTCGCTCGCCGCGGCTAAGCTCAGCAAATCGGATGTGACCATCGTTTGGGTCGACGACCTAACTGGTGACAAAGGCCCCGCGGAAGCGTTTCGAAAAGACACTGCTATCGACGCATGCTGTGTGATTACACCAGATATGATTGGTCTGACCAGCGGCATCGACGCTACGGGCAGTGGAGCCGAAGGGACTGTCGAAGGTGCGCACGTCGTCAATAGTACACAGCAGATGAGTCGCTCGATTGCTGACGTGTACGCAGTTCGCAAGGACTGGTATGACGCCAATCAAGCAACCGTTGAGAAGTTTGTGGCTGGCTATTTGAAGGGCACTCAAGACTTGGTCAAACTGCGACGCGAGTTCGAAGACACCAAGAAGATGTCGGAGCCCTACAAGCAGATTCTGACTCTTAGCCAAAAGACCTTTGGCCCACAAGTCTTACCAACGCTTGACGTCGACGCGCACGGTTTGCTGCTCGATTGTTCGTTCGTGGGTCTGCCTGGCCAAATCGCGTTTTTCCAAGACAAAGGCAACCTGAGCGGATTCGAAGGCAAGATGACTAGTGCCCTCGATCTGGCGACAACTTGGGGCTACGCTTCGAAGCGATTGGGCTTTGACCCCGCTTCGTTTGACTACAAGAAGATGGCAACTCTGGCTGGCGTCGAGTACTCTGCGCCGACAACCAGCGAGCGATTCACGGGACCGGCTGAAACCAAGGACATGTTCTTCGGTGAGAATCTTGATGCCAACACCATCGTCAGCTTTACGATCAACTTTGAACCCAACATTACCGAGTTTTCTGCCGATCGTTATGGTGCAGAGTTCCAACGCGCGGTCACCGCTGCCAGTACATTTGGAAATGCCAAGGTTGTGATTCGCGGTCACTCGGACCCGACCAAAACACTGATCGATCTTGTTCAAGCTGGACTCGAAAAAGGCGTGATCAAGCAATCTGGTCAGGCTCCGAATTTCAAGTACTTCCTCAAAGGCCAACCGCTGGATCTGACTCAAACGAAGACGGTCATGGATCTGATCAAGAAAGGCGAGTTCAGCGGCGGCAAGACCGATCCGATGGTCACCCTGCAAGCCGCTACGAACCTGAGCATGCAACGTGCAGAAGCCGTTCGTAAGGCTCTTGAGAAATTTGCTCAGAGCGAAAAAGTGAATCTCGATCTATCGCAGATCGTTCCGGTTGGAGCGGGCGTAACAGAACCGCTCATCGCTAAGCCTAGGAACATGGAGGAAGCCAAGGAGAACATGCGAGTCGAGTTCCGCATCGTGAAGGTCAACGCAGAAGCTTTAGCGCCTTCGGATTTCAATTTCTAGGCCCAATGCTTCCTGACGAGTGTTCTTTAGAATCTAACGCACGAGTGAAGGGGTTGTTGTGAGTCGACGAATTAGTAGTCATGCGACGCTCTGGACCGTGTTGGCAACGATAATCACGTTGTTCCAAGGCGCTGTCCAGCTTGACGCGGCAACGTTGGTCAATGCTCAGCAGGATACGGCGACCGGCAAGGTTGTGGTTATCGTGCTGGATGATTCTGGATCGATGAACAAAGCGATGGCTGGCAACGAGCCGAAGATGGTCGTAGCTAAGCGGGCTATCAATCGAGTCATCGAGACGCTGCCGCCAAACACGCAATTAGGCATCCTCCTCATGAACGGCGCTAGCTCTGCCAAGGGTTGGCTCGTGCCGCTTGGGCCGCTGGATGTTGTCGAAGCCTCGCGCAAAGTAGAAGCGACGGTAGCAGACGGCGGTACGCCACTGGGTGCGAGTATGAAACGTGGGCTTGACGAACTGCTTAAGTTGCGGGAGCAGCGGCCCTACGGAGACTATCGCTTGCTGGTAGTTACCGACGGCGAAGCGAGCGACGCTGACATCTTGCAGCGAAACTTGCCATCCATCGTTTCTCGCGGCATTGTGCTGGATGTCATTGGCGTTGATATGAAGGCTGATCATAGTCTGGCTAAACGCTCGCACTCCTATCGCCGTGCCAACGATGCACAGAGCTTCGAAAAGGCACTCAAGGAAGTGTTCGCCGAGTCGGCGGCGGACGACAACCTGGACAGCCAAGCTGGATTCGATCTCATTGCTGCGTTGCCCGACGAGATGGCTTCAGAAGCTCTTCAAGCTCTGCGCGAAAGCGGGCAAGTGTCGCTCGGCAAATCAAATGGCGGTGGTGATTCAAAGGCGGCGACAGGTTCCAGTGCCGGTTCTAATGTGCCAAGCGGCACACAGAACGCTACGCAGACAACCGTAAATCCACCCGTGGAAAACACGTCTCGCCCAAGTAAGTTCTTTTTCATAGTCATCGTAATCGTTATCTTCATGGTTCTTCGAGGGCTCCTCAACCAGAAAAAGCGACGCTGAGAGCACTCCGGAGAATCGTAGTTCGTCGTGACAGCACGGCTGTGGTCAAGAAACTGGGCCCAGACCGTTTTGCTAAACAGAGTTTTTTCAAAATAGTTGAGTAGACCGGTGAGTGGATCGAAACTAGTCCTTGCAGCTTTTGTTTGGTTGGTACTACTGGCCATTGGAGTTGGAGTCTGGAAATTCCTCTTGCAGCCTCAACAACGCGCCGAACAGGCCGCTCAGCAAGCCGAACAAGAACGGCAAAAAGCAGAGGCTGAAGAGCAGCGAATCAAAGAGACCGAAGGAACGAGTCGCTATAAGCACACGGTTGAGTTCGGGATCGATGCGTTTTCGGGTTATGCCGTGTTGCGCTCCAACGAGCTGAAGGATGAATTAGCCGAAAAAGGCATTCGCGCCAACATGCGCGATGATAGTGCGGACTACGTCAAGCGTTGGAACGCACTGGCTTCAGGGCAAATTCAATTCGCGGCTTTTCCAATCGATGCGTTGATCAAGACTTGTGCTCAGCGTGGTCAAATGCCCGTGACGATTATCGCGGTCATCGACGAAACCAAAGGAGCGGACGCGATGTTGGGTTACAAGAGTCGCTTTCCCGATGTCGATTCGTTGAATGCACCTGAGACTCAGTTCGTGCTGGTTGGAGATTCGCCCAGTGAGACGCTTACACGATTGGTAATGCGAGACTTCGATCTTTCGAAGCTTGGCGGAAACGCATTGAAGATGGTGAGTACTCCCGATGAGCTGCTGAAAGCCTATAAACAAGCGACACCCAGCAGTTCGCAAGTCTTTGTGACATGGGAGCCGTTCGTCGCTCAGCTTCTGGAAAATGACCAACTGCACGTCTTGGTCGATAGCTCCAAGTTCTCGGGATTCGTTGTCGATGCTTTAGTTGTCAGCCGAGACTACCTATTGAAGCAGCCGGAAGTTGTGAAGTCGGTTGTCGAGTCCTACTTCCGAGCCTTGAACAATTTTCGTGAGCCAGAGAAGCTACAGCAGTTGTTGATGGACGATGCTAAACGAACTGGCACCGCGCTGACTGCCTCGCAAGCCGCTAGACTTGCTAAGGGCATTCAATGGAAGAACACGCAGGAGAATTACGCGCACTTTGGATTGCGATCGGCAAAGAACATTCCGCTTATTGAAGACATGATCGCGAGAATTACGAAGGTTTTGAAAGATACTAAGGCGATCACCGACGATCCGACTCAGGGTCAGCCCAATCGGCTTTACTATGATCGCATCTTGACCGATCTTCAGGCTTCGAAATTTCTGCCGAACGAAGTGGTGCGTGCGACGGCCGAACTTCCAACGCTGACCACCGATCAATGGAAGACGCTGAGCTCGGTCGGAACTCTGAAAGTTCCGGAGATCTCATTTGCCCGTGGAACCGCGAATTTGACGCCGACGAGTACGCAGACATTGGACGACTTGGTCAAGACGCTGAACGCCTGGCCGGCATACTATTTGATCGTCGAAGGTAGCACGATTACTGGAGGAAACCAAGCCGCGAACGAAGCCTTAGCTGCCCGCCGCGCGGAAGCTGCTGTAGAATACTTGCGAGAACAAGGAATCTCCGCATCGCGAATGTCCACCCGTCCAGGACCAGTGGGGCAATCGCGAGTGACTTTTGTGCTCGGCGAGATTCCGTACTAAGTCTGCCCTTTTTGAGTTGTTGAAGTGTTCCAAGAGCTTCGTAGACGCGTCCTGCGAAAAATCTTTCTTGCTCCCACGGTGGTCATGCCTGTTGTCGTTGGCGTTTCGGCTTGGTTGATCTCGTGGGCTGGCGATGGTGTAGCCACGTTGAACTTGGCTGGATTGATGGCCGTCCTAGGTGGAGTTGGTTGGGCAGCGACGAGAGCGATTTTTGGAACGGAGAAGTATACGCAGGAGGCTTATCAGGAGTTGAATCATGCGGCTGCCAAGTCTGAAGCCGAAAAACTAGATCAATTGGACTATCTGCTCAGCCAAGATGATGATCCCCGCGATCAAGAGCTACTGCGCATGCTCAGAAGTCAGCGCGCCCAATTCCGCGAGCTTGCCAGCCAACCCAGTCTGGTCGCTCGAAGCTCAGAAGTATTGGATCGAGTCGAACAGTTGTTCCGCGCATCTGTCAAGAACTTGGCCGAGTGTTACAAGCTGTGGGAGGAGTCACGAACGCTCGGGCGGATGGAAAAAGTCGAATTGATGAACGAGCGAGAAAAGCTGCTCGGTGAAATTCACATGGCTGTGAAACAGGTTCAAACAAGCTTGACTGAATACAAACGGATCGCCAAAAAAGCGGTTGGAACAGACCTGAGCGAATTAAGAAGCGAACTGGAGGCCAGTATGGAGATCGCTAAAAAGACGGAAGAACGACTGCGAGAACTGGAGCTAACGCCCGGCACGATTTATCAACGCGAAGCCGAGTAGCTGGCGAAGTGCGACTAAAGCGATTCACTGTTAACGAATAACGATAGAATTTAACTCTCGAAAAATCACAGAGGACAACAATGAAGATTCTTGGATGGACATGCACGCTAGTATTCCTTTTGTCGATCGGATGTTCCGGCGACAAGCCTTCGAACGCCAGCAAGTCTGGCGCGGCAGCTCCGAAGTTTACCTTGGCTTGGAGCGAGTATCCCTCGTGGAGCGTATTTGGCGTTGCTGACGAACTTGGCTTGCTGAACAAAGATGCAGGCAAGCAAGGTGAGCTGGAAAAGAAATGGAATGTCGACGTGGTGCTCAAGGGCGTCGACTACGATACTTGCATTCAGCTTTACGGTACAGGCGATGCTGACGCGGTTTGCATTACGAACATGGATATTCTGGGCAGCGCTTCCTCACGCAATAGCGTGGCGATCTTCCCAACGTCCACCAGCGTTGGCGGCGACGCATGCGTAGCGGTCGGTATCGATAGCCTTGAGGCACTCAAAGGCAAGAAAACCTATGGTTTGGCGAAGAGTGTTTCGCAGTACGCCTTCGAGCGAATTCTCACGGCTCGCAATCTCAATCCTAAGGAATTTCCTTTCGAAAGCATGGACCCACAAGCGGCTGCGACAGCCCTGCAAAATGGCAGCGACTCAATCAAGTCGATCATGGTCTGGAACCCTTTCGTCATGGATACGCTTAAAAAAGTTCCAGCCAGCAAGCGACTTTTCGACTCCTCTGAAATTCCAGAAGAGATCATCGACATGGTTGTTATTGGCAAAGATTCGCTGGGCAAAGAAGGCAGCAAGCGATTCGCTCAATGCTTGATGGAGACTTTCTACGCGATCAACAAGCGAATGGAAAATCCTGAAACCAGAGATGCAACTTTAGTCGCATTGGGAGCCAAGTTCAGTAACCTACAGCTTGAAGAGATGAAGCAGGTTGTTACTCAAACTAAGTTCTACACGACCCCTGCCGAAGGATTAGCTCTTTACAAGAGCGACAAGTTCAAGAACACTACCATGCCTGCGGTCGTGAAGTTCTGTGTTGACAACCAGATCGTCGAAGGCAAAGCTACAGTCGGGTTTGATCAGGCAGATTCCCAATTGAACTTTGATACAGGATTGCTGCAAAGTTTGATTGATGGAGTGGAATCCAAGTAAGAAAGTTCTGAGGCATGATACGTCGTCCTATTCCCCGTTGGTTAGCCATTGCGTTGGGCTTCGGCGGCGTAGTGCTACTTTTGACAGCCTATTCCATACTCTCTGCGCGGCAGACTCGTAAGAACGAAAGCCAGAGAGTCATCCCCGGATGGCAGACTTTCAAGGAAGGTGCCGCTCGGTTGGTTCGACCACAAGGTAGCGCGGAAGATCCTCAGCCAAGTATGTTGGTCACGGATCTAAAGGCTACCTATTGGCGACTCTTTCTCGGCTTCTTTACCGGCGTGGTTTTGTCGGTTGTGATGGGTATTGCCATGGGGGCGTATCGATTTATCGAAGCGTTGCTGGCTCCGGTGATGTCGTTTCTGGCAAAAATACCGCCCACGGCGATGTTGCCCATCTACTTTGTGTTGGTGGGTACGGACCAAAAGATGTTTACCGCCATGGTTGCACTGGGCGTGTTCTTCAACATGGCCCAGTCGATCTATCAAGCCATTGCCGGTGAAGTGAAGACAGTCGCGATCGACAAGGCTTACACGCTGGGTGCCTCCGACGCAGAGATTATCTACGAAGTCATTTGGAAGCAGATTTTGCCAAGCGTTTTGGACAACCTGCGACTGCAAATTGGCCCAGCGATGATTTTCCTGCTTGCCGCCGAGATGCTGGTCGGCGGAGAAGGGATGGGCTTTCGCATTCGCATGGAATCGCGTGTGTTGAATATGAGCGTCGTGTACATCTACCTCACTATCCTTGGCATGACTGGCCTGATGGCTGACTATGGCCTGCTTTGGTTGCGTAAGTGGCTGTGTCCTTGGTGTGTTCGTTAATCGCTTGTGGTTCATAACTAGTATTGAGGGCTGCAGCCATGTACGAACTTGAGATCAACCATGTCAGTCATCGCTATGGTGATTACCGTGTTTTGAACGATATCAACTTGCAGATCTTGCCGGGGCAGATCGTTGCTATGGTTGGTCCCAGCGGCTGCGGCAAAAGCACGTTGCTTCAGTCGATTCTTGGTACACATCCACCGACCGAAGGTGAAATCCGCGCCGATGGTGTCCTGATCAATAAACCGAGCCGCAATGTGGGGATCGTCTATCAGCAGTATTCACTTTACGACTTTCTCACTGCTGAAGAGAACGTGGCCTTTGGTTTAAAGCTCGACGAAACAACCCTCCCATCGCGAATCTTCTCTTATCGGAGTTACGCTAAGAAGCGTCAGGTGCACTTGAAGAAGGCTCGTGAGTTTCTTGAAAAGGTCGGACTCTCCTCGGCCATGGGACGCTATCCTTCTGAGCTTTCAGGAGGCATGCGACAGCGCGTTGCCATCGCTCAAGCATTCATTCTCAAGCCTAAAATTGTTCTCTTGGATGAGCCGTTTGGTGCACTGGACGAGACTACCAGGCAAGAGTTGCAGATGATGTTGCTCAAGTTCTACCAGGAGAATCTGAAAGCGAAGCAACGCGGCGAGCGACCCGAGTACACTATTATCATTGTGACGCATGAATTAAACGAAGCCCTTTATGTGGCAGATCGAGTAATCGGCTTGTCGCGTTATCATACGCAGTCAGAGAAAGGTGCCATGATTGTTTACGATCGGCCCTGCCCTGTCTTTGCTCCCGATGACCCTCGCGATTTTTCAAAGTTGGTCGAGCAACGTGAAGAACTCCGCAAGGCAGTCTTCGACGAAAGCTACATCAAAGACCACAATAAGTACGTTTCGTTTTGGAGCGAGTTAGCTCAAGACTCGCAATTAGCTGCGACTGCTGCTGCCAATCAAACTGCTTCGCGACGGATTCGCTGAGGTACAACGATTCAACAACGCTACAAATTGCGTGAGAATCAAGAACGTCTACTTCGCGTCACAATTCACAATGCGGTGGGTTTCGTACCTCAACCCACCCTACGGAAGAAGCTTCAACCACCGGCAATTGCACCCCAAATGATAAACGGCGCGGTGCCGTTGAGAACGGCTTGGGGCAGCGGCGAGTCTGAGGGCTCATGCGAGACGTCTTTAGAGCAAACGAAATACCTCAGTAGTGGTCGACGTTTCTTGGTGACGTGATCGCGAATTGTGCCGCAGAGCATGGGATAGGCTTGCTCGAGTGCTTCGATCACACAGTCATAGGTGGCGCGATCGCTGACTTCAACTGTAACTTCACTTCCTACCTTCGCTAGTGTTTGCAGGTGGAAGGGCAGTACTACACGAATCATATACGCTGTCATGGTAACGTTTGGACTTCGACCGAGAGTACGCGAGGCA
>CAYWNG010000204.1:2490-9709 GCA_964458685.1 uncultured Pirellulaceae bacterium | reverse complement strand
TCGAACATAGGCAACTGGACGTTTTCAATTGCTGTCAAGTTTGGCAAAAGGTAAAACGACTGGAATACAAAGCCAATTTCGCGCGACCTTAAGCGATTCAAGTCTTCGCCTTGGATCGACTTACCGCGAAAGAGAACTTCGCCGCTTGTCGGTCTGTCGAGTGCTCCTAGGATGTTCAGCAGCGTTGACTTGCCGCAACCGCTTGGTCCAACGATAGCAATGGACTCGCCAGCTTGGATCTCCAACGAAATGTCTCGGAGCGCATGAACGTCGCCGTCTGGGTAATACTTGCAAACGCTGTTCAGTTGGATCAAAGGTGTGGCTTTACTTGCTTCGTGCATTGACTTTCCTAGAATGCTCTTCTAACTAGCTGCTTATCAAGATTTAACACGATCAACACGCACGGAGCAGATTGGGAAAAGTAGCCGCACATTTTGTGCCAGGTCACGACTTATTCCATCGAGTCCGCTTTAGAAGGAGTTTACCATGTTGCGCCGAATGATGCTGGTCCAGATTTTGGCCTTGGGCTTAGTGCTGGCGCAATCATCGATCAATCTGGGGCTCGTCGTTTGCGGGCCGGTCGTTTGGGGCCAAGCCACGACAGCTGCACAGAACTCAGGCAATACTCAGCAGTCGCTTCCGCTGAGCAGATCGATTGTGAAAGTGGACGCCGGAACCGTCGTTGGCCAAGAGAATGCGACTCGCTGGAATCGGACCATTCTTCTGGCCAAGCCGCGAATTGCTAGCGGAGACGTTTCAGCGCTCAGCGAAGGAATCCGCCAAGCCGCTTCCACGTTCGTACTGACCATCCTGGCGACAGTCGATCAAGATCCACAATCCGCTCAACCAAAGTTTCGACTAGCTGAGGTAGGAGTGGGCTACAGTGTTGCCGTTGGTGACAAGCTGAAAGTGATTCATGCTGATGAATACGAGAAGCATGGAGTGCAGTTGTCTTTTATACCTCGGCAAATGCTGTCAGAGAACGAAAAGCAAATCGAGAGTATTCGCACTGTTGTTCGGGGATCATCGCTTTTGATGTTCGACGTGCCTGCGTTGCTATTGAGTCAAGGCAAGCATCAAGATTACGTAATGCGACATCTAATTTGGATCGATGCCAAGACTGGAAAGCTGGCTACGATGATCTGGTTGTTGCAGCAGGATCGCGCCAAACAATGGGCCGTTGTAACCAACGAAGCCATCCGTTGGTTGGAACCCAGCACGATGGAGGATCGCGCAATACACGTTGATGGAAGCGAATTCACGTTTACGATTCCCAGCAAGCGAGCTTTTGCTATGGAGAAGATGCCGCCGGGTCGCATGATCCCGTGGAGTCAACAAGCTAGTTCATTGGCAGCTCGGGATGTTTATCAGCTCGATGAGATTCAGGCGCTTTTGATTGCCTTGAACGAAGCGAATCTTGCTTCGCAACGGAAGTAGGGAGTGATCGCAGGAAATGAAGGCAGGCAATAAAAGCAGCGGACGGCACACGGAGTGGGCCTGCTACGGATTAGGCGAATCGTGAGATAATTTCATTTGTCTCGCGCTGTAGCGAGAAGCCTAAAGTACCGACCGGGCAAGCCGGTGGGATTCAGAAGAACGCCAGGGACTGGCGTGGCACACTGGAAAGGCAGCGGACGGCTCACGGAGTGTGCTTGCTACGGTAGGAATCCTGCTGGCTTGCCCAGCAGATTGTTAGGCTTCAAGCCATTAGGCGAATCGTGAGATAACTTCATTTGTCTCGCGCTGTAGCGAGAAGCCTAAAGTACCGACCGGGCAAGCCGGTGGGATTCAGAAGAACGCCAGGGACTGGCGTGGCACACTGAAGAATGGCACACTTACTCGATCGAGAGCGAGAAGTCGGAGCCGCGCATGCGCATGCCGGAGGTGATTGCGATCTGACCTGTCTGAGCGACTCCGTTCACTTCAACTTCATGCACGGTGCGAAAATACCATTGGCCATCTTGGCTGAACATCAACAGATCGTGACTCCACTCGGGGCAATACACATGACTGCTCGAGTTCGGTCCTAAGATACACGAATCGGCCAGCAGTAAGACTCCGTCAACTCGTGGATGAAAACGGTGCAAGCTGACCATCTCAAGTCGTGCAGTGGAGCTCAGTGGATGAGGCTTGGTGAGCCGCATTTTAACTCGACTGCCAAACTGTAACTGGGCCTCGCTTGGAAGAAGGGCGGCAGCGGAGATCACTTGATCATTAACTCGCGTTTCTTGCAACGGATCGACGAAATAGTCCGACTCGCGTCGTCGAATCACTGCGGCTTGGCGACTGATATCGCCGACGATCGAGATATCGACCAAACTGCCCGATTGTCCGATCAGGACATCGGCGCGTTGCATCATCAAGTATCCGCCAACGCCATCGATCCAAAGGATCTGGCGATGCGATTGGGGAATATCGTTCCGCGAACCTGGTCTCATTCCTACATAGCCTGCGGTATGTGAATTGGCAGAGGTGTGGTTCATGGCATTATCCTCGAGCGACATCCTCCAGTGGCTCCGAACATTGGAAGCCACTGGCGAAAATCAACAACTACATAACAAAAGAGGCATCGACGCATGTGGTAGAAGTTGCGTCGATGCCCCTTATCATATTCCACAGAGACACTTAGTGCGAATCGTGGAAGCTTACAAACCTTGAGTACTGACCAAGCTTTCGATTTCCGAGCGACCTTCGCCGAAGTAGTCAGCGATTTCTTGAATGACATCGCTAGTTGTAGGTTCGTCCAATTGAATCGTTCCGCTTAGGGCGCCTTCGCTGGCGGTCATCCGTTCAGCGACGTCGATTCGGGTTCGGATTTCGTCTAACAGTTGGCGTGTGCTGCTGAGGTGGCTGTCATCCAAGGATACTGGGCTGCTGGTTTGAGCAACTTCGACCATGGTTTGACGAGCTTGTAGGTTTTCGATTTCGACTTCCAGCTCTCGCTTGGCAGTCAGCATTTCGTCCAGTTTACGACGAGCTGCATCCAGATTCTTTTCGCGAGCTGCGAGAACTTGGCTGAGCTTCTGAGTGGTCGCTTCGTGGACTTGGAACTGCTTGAAGCGATTGGTCAGGTCATCACGAACTTGGTCTTGGGAGTACTTGCGACCGGCGTAGACGAAGTGTACTGAACCGCTCTTCAAGTCGTCCTTCAGTCGCATGATTTCATCGCGACCCTTGGCCAGTTGGTTCTTCTTTGCAGTGATTTCTTCGCTCAGTCGTTGAACGCTAACCTCTTCCTTAGCGACGACTTGCATGTTCTTGGCAATTTCGGGCTTGAGGTCTTGGATCATTTGGCGAGCTCGCTTGAGCTCCCATTCGATCGGTACGCTGTCTTTTACAGCTCGACTTGCTTCGCTAACTCCCGTGCGTAGATAGCTCCACGCTCCCGTTGCCACCAAGCCTCCAGTAACCATGGCTACGATGAGGCTGCTCATGAAAAACTTTCTAAGCATCATTCTTTCTCCGAACCGAAGTTTCGTGTGCCCCAGGAGCTCCAACTCGGCTGGGTATGGTTGTTTGTCCTAAGCCAGCGTCCTGAACCGGGCCAAGCCATTCATTTGCTTAAACCCCTTCTGCCTTGGCCAAACCGGCTGTGGCGTTGCTGTCTACAGAGGGAATTTCGCAGGCAGTTCGGGCTTATTGGCAAAGGCGGAGAAATTTTCGTTAGAATTCGGAATCCTGCTGGCAAACACCCCAAACCGACCCACCCAAATGTCGACTTCCGAACCCACGGCTCCAAAACCCAGCTTCCCAAAGCACGACCGATTAGCCTCTCTAGATCAGTTCCGCGGCTACACCGTTGCGGGCATGTTTTTGGTCAACTACGCCGGATCTTTTGCTGCTATCGGGACCTTTTTACCGACGCTCAAGCACTGGCATACCCACTGCAGCTTCGCCGATACGATCATGCCGCAGTTCCTTTTTGCCGTGGGTTTTAGCTTCCGCATGTCCTACCTCAAGCGGCTGGAAAAGGACGGAGCAGCCTTAGCCAACTGGCGCGTGGTCCGACGGATTTTAGGGCTTTTGCTAGTGGCCTTGATCGTCCATCACCTTGATGGAAAGTTCGATTCTTGGCAGCAACTCAAAGAATTGGGGATCGGCGGCTTTCTTCAAACCGCGTTTCAACGCAACTACTTTCAAACTCTAGCTCACATCGGGATCACTTCGCTGTGGGTTGTCCCCGTCATCGGTTTGGGCGTTTGGCCACGACTGATCTATATGATCGGGTCATGCCTATTGTTCATCGGACTGTCGACCAGTTGGTACTATGACTGGGAGTTAACCAGGCCTGGTATCGACGGTGGTCCGTTGGGATTTTTGACTTGGACCGCTCCACTGATCCTAGGCACCTTCGCCTTCGACATTTGGAAGAGTCCATTGAAGTACAAAGCCTGGACCATGTCGGCTATTGGCGCTACAGCAATGCTGATTGCGTACGGACTAAGCTGCGTCAACACATTCACCTTCCCAAATCAGATTCCTGAAGCAGCAAGTTGGAAAGACTATCTCGCTGAAAATCCGATGGTCCGGCCAATTGTTCCAGGCTCAGATGCTTCCGCTGACAAGCCGCTGAGTATGTTGCAAGCTCTCACAGCTTCAGGCGATGCAATTCCGCAACCCAGCGGTCAGCAGCTTGAGCACTGGATCAATCGACGCAACAAAGTCTACGATCAGCTCAAAGCTAAAGGCGAAATTCCAGAGGGCGTGACTCGGCAGCAGTTCGAGAAAGAAAAGTGGCATCAACCGGGTGAGCGTTATCTCAATCAGTGGACGATGAGCCAACGCGCGGGCTCGCCAGCCTACACCTTGTTCGGTGGTGGGCTAGGGATGATCATCATGGCCGTGATGCTAGTCGTAAGCGATGGCTGGGGATTACAGCTTGGAGTCTTTCGAACCTTAGGCGTCAACGCTCTGCTAGGTTACATCCTTCATGGAATGGTCAATGAAGCGCTGAAGCCTTTTGTACCTAAAGACGCTCCTCTATGGTTCGTCCTGGCCGGCTTTGCCGTTTCCTTTGGCATTTGTTATCTGGTCCTTCGCACCTTAGAAAAGCAGAAGATCATCTTCCGTTTGTGATTTCAGTTGGTCGCCTCAATCGTCATACAGTTTCCTGTTTCCAAAGGGTCTGCACCGTGAAAATCGTATGTTTCTTAATCACCGTGGTTGGGTTGATACTACCAGCGATGTCCGCTGAACTCGCCAAGTCCACTGCGCCGACCAAGCCCAACGTGTTGATCATTGTTGGCGACGACATGGGCTACGCGGACGTTGGATTTCATGGATGCAAAGAGATTCCCACGCCAAACTTGGATGCCTTAGCGGCCAGTGGAGTGAAGTTCACCAGCGGCTATGTGAGCGGTCCATACTGCTCGCCAACCCGAGCTGGACTATTGACGGGGCGTTATCAGCAGAGATTTGGTCATGAGTTCAATCCAACCGGCAAGAACGGACTTCCACTCACAGAGCAGACATTAGCCGATCGATTGAAGTCAAACGGCTATCGCACGGCGCTGATCGGAAAATGGCATTTGGGGAACGAGCAGGGAATGCATCCGCTCGATCGCGGCTTTGATGAGTTCTTTGGATTCCTGGGCGGTGCACACAGTTATTTCGACGCTAAAGGCGTTCAGCGAGGGCGAGCACAGGTGGATTCGTTGGACTACACTACCGACGCATTTGCAACGGAGGCTGTCAGTTATGTCGAACGCAACAAAGACAATCCTTGGTTCCTCTATCTAGCGTTCAACGCAGTGCACACACCGATGCATGCCACAGAGAAATACTTGGAACGTTTCAAGTCTGTCGCGGATGAGAAGAGGCGAACTTATTGCGCGATGATGTCAGCCATGGATGATGCCATCGGACAAGTACGCAACAAGCTCAAAGAAACTGGTCAATTGGATAATACTCTGATCGCCTTTATCAGTGACAACGGTGGACCAACAATGAATGGCACAACGACCAATGCATCGATCAACCAGCCTCTACGTGGCAGCAAGCGAACAACGTTAGAAGGTGGAATCCGAGTTCCTTTTGTACTTTCATGGCCAGACAAAATAAAGCCTTCAGTCTTTGACAAGCCGGTAATTCAATTGGACCTGCATACAACCGCTCTAGCCGCAGCCAAGATTACTCCTCAGGCCAGTTGGAAGTTGGACGGCGTAGATCTATTGCCGTATCTCACGGCATCAAACTCCAACACTCCTAGTGATCCACCACACGCCGCGCTGTTCTGGCGATTTGGACAGCAGATGGCGATTCGCGCGGGAGACTGGAAATTGGTTGCCTACGATAGCAACGCTGATACCAACACCGGCAAGCGTCAGCCAGTAAGCTCGGTCAAGCTCTACAATCTAGCCAAAGACATCCACGAAGATCATGACCTTACTGCGGAGAACCCGCAAATGGTCAAACAGTTGCAGGCTCAGTGGGATCAATGGAATCAAGGCAATATCGCGCCGCTTTGGGGCAACAACGGCGGTGGTGAAAGTGACTCGCAAAAACCTGAAACAGCCCCCGACAAGAACACGGGAAAGAACAAGAAATAGGCTCGAAACGGGCAAAGCGGACGAAGAGATCTGATTTGCGAGCCCTTGAAGCTTTGCTTGGTAGCAATAAACTCTGTCCTTGTAATTGCACAATATCGTTCGCAGGAACGATCCATAAACTCAAACCCAGGAACACTTTCATGGCTCAAGTCACCCTCAAGGGCAATCCGATCGAGACAGTCGGCAACCTTCCAGCAGTCGGATCGGCCGCTCCCGACTTCACTTTGGTCAAGCAAGACCTGTCGGAACTCACCTTGGCTTCGCTCAAGGGCAGCCGAGTCGTCTTGAACATCTTCCCAAGCGTTGATACCGGCACTTGCGCGACTAGCGTTCGCAAGTTCAACGAGAAAGCTGCATCGCTGAACAACACTCAAGTTGTTTGCGTTTCAGCCGACTTGCCTTTCGCCCTTGGACGATTCTGCGGTGCTGAAGGCATCAAGAGCGTTTCGACAGCTTCCGTATTTCGTTCGCCCGAATTCGGCCAACAGTACGGTGTGCGCTTCACAACTGGACCACTTAAGGGGCTTCTATCCCGAAGCGTGGTAGTCCTGGATGAAAGCGGCAAAGTTCTATACACCGAACAAGTTGCTGAAACTGTCAACGAACCTAACTACGACGCAGCCTTGGCAGTTCTGTAAGGATCGCACTTCTTTCTGGCCAAGTTGCCACGC
>CAYWNG010000204.1:0-2480 GCA_964458685.1 uncultured Pirellulaceae bacterium | reverse complement strand
GCTCACCGTTCACATGCAGCCGCCCCGCCGCCGCGCACACTTCGTCGCCGGCGAGGCTGTTAATCGCCTGCCTCGCGCGACCGTGCTCTGGTGAGCCTCTTCTGGTGTATCCCACCGTTTGCCACTGCATCTCCGATTTTTCGAAGTTGCAGCTTGGGGAATCGACGTCTTCTTTCCTCGGGTTCTCCTACTCGTGCTCGAACAAGATTTCCTGACGGAAAAACCTGCGTCTGGAGAGTTGGTTCGCCTACGAGTAGAATAAACAACTAGGTTCGCCCTATTTTCCTCCTACTTCTGGAGTCCCTTGTGAGCATCGGAGAGCCAATACGTTCTGAACCAGAAACTCGGATGGTTTTGGAAAACGTCGCTTGGGAGACCTACATCGCGCTCGCTGATCAAAGACGAGGCAGTGTTCCTCGCATGACTTACGATAACGGAGTGTTGGAAATGATGTCCCCGAAGCGTGAACACGAAAACATCGGTCGCCTCATAGGTCGCTTAGTCGAGACGTACTCGGAACTCAAAGATATCGAAATCATCAGTGTCGCCTCGGTAACGGTCAAGCGATCCGACTTAAGCAAAGCCTTCGAAGCTGATGAATCGTACTATGTTGCAAACGCAGTCCAGCTACTGGGGAAGAGGGAGCTCGATTTTGACGTCGACCCACCGCCTGACTTGGTTATCGAAGTCGAGATGACTTCGTCGGCGATTAAGAAGATGCAGTTGTTTGCGGCTATGCAGGTCACAGAGGTATGGAGGCACGACGGTGAGTTACTTCAAATGTACCAGTTGATGGAGGGAAACTACCAATTGATCGAATCAAGCCTGCAATTGCCTGGACTTACGTCGCAAAAGATCAACGAGACGTTAGCAAAACGCGATACTATCGGAGAAACGAAACTGATCCAAGGCTTCCGCAAAAGCGTTCAGTAGCAACCGCTCAAACTGATGGCGCTAGAATGGGGACAATCTGCTAGAATCTGCAAAAACGCCAGTCCCACTAGCTAGCAAATTGAGTTCCAGTGAGAAGCACTCTTTTTTTTATTCCGCATGACATTCTGGGCATTCCGTTGTTCGGCTGGGGTTGGGCGCTGGGCATCACCGTGGTTGCATTTGTCGTCTGGTGCGCTCTTCAAATGCGATCTGGACGATCTCTGTCGGATATCGCATCGTCCAGCTTGATGTGGCTTGTCGCTGTTCCGCTATTCTTGATCGTGTTGCCATCGATCGAACAACGCTGGCAAGATGGAACGCCCATCGGACTTCCCATTCGTGGCTATGGAGTCATGGTGCTATCGGGAATGTTAACAGGTATCGCCATCACCAATGTCCGCGCGAAGCGACTGGGCATTTCGATGGACACGATTGTCGGACTGGGAATATGGACCATGTTGGGCGGCGTCATAGGGGCTCGCCTCTTCTTCGTGGTTCAAAAGTGGGATACGTTTGAGGGCCAAGGCATCGATCGGCTCGTATCAATCCTGAAACTCACCGAAGGCGGATTGGTGATCTACGGTGGGATCATTGGCGGATTGGTGGCTGGAGCGTACTACTGCTATCGGAACAAACTGCCCTTTTTGGCAACCGGCGATCTGATCGTGCCCGGGTTCTTGATCGGCTTGTCGTTTGGTCGAATAGGCTGCTTGCTACACGGCTGTTGCTTTGGAGGAGTCTGCACCGCCGAGCTACCGACGATACAGTTTCCCAGCGGCAGTTTGCCTTTTCAAGCACAAGTTCAAACCGGACAACTCCTGGGCATGCATTTGGCGAGTTCGAAACTACCAAGCGTAGTTCAATCGATCGATGCCAGTAGTTCTGCCGAAGCGGCTGGAGTAAAGGTTGGTGATGAACTGCGCGCAATCAAACCGGTGCTGGTCGAGCCCGACAAAGAAGAGGGGGCGACGAAGCCACCAGCGATGTTTGTCGAACTGGAGTTCGATAATTCAACCAAACGAGTCTATCCCGAAATGCTCCCACCACGAAGTTTGCCGGTGCATCCTTCCCAGATCTATGCCGCCATCGATGCACTGCTTTTATGCATATTGATGTGGCTGTGGCAGCCCATTCCAACTCGCGATGGGATAGTCTTCTTTAGTGCCGTACTCATTCATGCTGTGTCGCGATTCATGCTCGAACTCATTCGCAGCGACGAAAGCGGCCAGCTCGGTACAGACCTTACCATCGCTCAGTTGATCTCTCTAGCTCTCGGTTCGATCAGCATCGTTGGCTTGATCTATCTGATTCGCCAACCAGCGAAACGCATTTGGAATTGGGCCTAAGTCGCCTTTCGTGGATAGTCGCCTTTTGTAGGTTGGGTTGAGGAACGAAACCCAACAACCAGCTCTTACGGTTACGTCGATCAAGCGGGAGAATTCAGGAATAGCCGCGAATCTTAAGCGCACTAGAAGACGCCAGGGACTGGCGTGCCACACTCTTCGACGCTACTTTCGCGGATAGGCTGTGAAGAAATGATAGTCGCC
>CAYWNG010000203.1:0-9722 GCA_964458685.1 uncultured Pirellulaceae bacterium | reverse complement strand
ACGGCTGGCGGCTAGTATTCCTAAGCGGGACGCTCTCTAACGGCTGGCGGCTAGTCCTTATAATCGCAACGACTTGCTAAGCTGCGTTTCGCTGCGGGGCGCCTGGCTTGGCTGAAATGCTCTCGCCGAAGAGTCGACATTCCAGATCGCGAAGAATACTGAGTAGCTCCGATGCTGTAGGGCGATGATCGACCGACGGTGCGATCATGGCAGCAACGATGGGCCATTGTTTTGCGGATAATCCAAAGAGCTCGACCATCACTTGCCCGACTGAATAGATATCGGAAGCTGTCGAGACTTCGAATTCATTCAGAGTGAGTTCCGGCGCGTCGAATCGTTGCGACAATCGCGGAAGAGAGCTAATTGAGCCGACTGGTTCAAGATTGCCAAGTCCAATGACTCGAACGCTGTAATCAGAATTAGCAATCATGATGTGTTCCGGCATGATCTGGCCATGCGTGAAACCAGCGTGATGAATGGCTTCGAGCGCTTCTACAATCTGCCGAACGATCCAGACGAGCATCGAGTGTGAAGGAGCTTGTCCCAGGCTTGTTAACCAATGGCTTAGCGACTGCGCTTCCAGTGAACGATAGACGATCAGCGGATTCGTCGACTCCAAATCGCAGTCGATCATAGGTACTAAGCTGGATGATCGAACCAGTGTTCCCAAAGCGGCTTGCCGCGAGAAGTACTCAAAGTCACTTGTACGAGTCGAAGCCGTGTATCGCTTGGCCCAATAAAGATTGGACGAAAGTGGTATGGAAGCACAGGAAGATGACGTTGTCGATGTACGAGAGACCCAGCAGTTTTGATGGACGGCTCGCTGCTGAATGACTTGTTGAATTTGCCACATCGAAGGCGTTGTTTCGTGAGAGATTTTTGGGTTTGTTCAAGGCAGACAGCAATCGCTACATCGAACAAACTTCTCTCTCATCGGCCCTATAACTCGAAGCTATGCAGCTTGCTTGTTGGTGAAGTTATGGGTCCTACAGGCGATACAATCCTCAGTGACAGATTTGATGCAGTTGCATAACTGACAGCATATGATCTGATATACTATTCGAATCGATGAATCATCGATACTAATCGTTTTGAGTTCCCTAGTTAATACCGGATTAACTTAATCATGGCAGAATCGAAATCCGCTTCTACCTTCCAGTTCATTTGGGCAGCGACTTTGTCATGCTGTGCTTTGTGTACGTCTGCCATCGGGCAACAGCTACCGTTGGGAAGTCGCTTGCGCGCGATCGCGCCAGTTGATCTTTCCGTTGGCGGCGTCTTGCACGGATACAATGGAAATACTTGGCTGGCGGATGATTACTTAATAACTGCCGAGCGGGAATTCAGCAGCGTCACAGCTACGGCATACATGGCCTATGGCGCATGGCCAACTCCCTCAGCAAGACCCAACACCTCTGGCTTGAACCGGGTCGTAGACTGGGCCTTCGAGCGCAATCTTAGAGTGCATGGGCACATCCTTTGTTACCCCGCAGCAAATCAAAATCTAGCGTGGTGGATGAGCCTTCCCAACTCTCAGGTCGAAGCCAGGCTCAGGACATTCGTTCAGGCCTTAGCCTCAACGCGCCGCGGTAAAATCTGGGTCTGGGATGTCGCCAACGAGGTTATGGCTGAAGATGGAGAACCGATGGACTCCAATGGACTGAGAACAGTCTACAAGGAGTATCGCGCGATTGGTCCGCAGTACATCGATAAGCTATTTCAGTGGGCTAACTTGGCCGATCCTGAGGCGGTGCTGATACTGAATGATTATGGGAACGAGACGATCTGTCCAAAGTCCGATAGGATGCTGAGATATGCGATCAGCTTGCGAAACCGCGGAGTGCCGATTCATGGTATCGGGTTCCAGATGCACCTACTGGATCTAAAGTACGAGCCCAACTACGCCTCTATACGAGCCAATTTCAAGCGGTTTGCCGATGCTGGATTCAAGCTGTTCGTCACCGAGATGGATGTATCCGCGATCGCGGCACCAAGGCTAACACCGCTGCCGAACGAGTCGCAATTGACTAGGCAGAGAAGGATCTATACCGAGATCGCCAAGATTTGCTTGGAACAACCGGCTTGCGAAGCTCTTTGGTTATGGGACTTTGCCGACAATCACTCTTGGCTCCATCCATCGATTGTCAGCATGCCCTTCCTGAAGCTTGGCGAGTTTTCATACCCCACTCCGTTTTCGGGCGGAGACGGTGAGCCGATTCTAGCTAAACCCTCATACTACGGTCTGCAATGGGGGCTGTCTGGACAGAAGATTAGCGATCGCATTGGTGTTCCGATCGCTGTATCCAATCGTTGGGCGACATCGCCCAGCTTCCTAACGTTCGACCCAAGAGTTGCCTTAAGCAGGAGTACGGTAATCACGCTCAGCTCTACACCGCTACCGACCAGTCAATCCAGCGGTTCCTGGGAGATCGAGTTGGTATCGCGGGATTTCTATCGTATCAAGACTCTTGTGAACGGTACCTGGTGCTTTCTCACCCGAGGCGCTTTACTGCAGAATAACCAAGTCTTTCCAGCCGATACGCTCTACTTGGATCCAGTCAGGAAGACTTGGAATCGTCAACAGTGGGCCATTCTTCCATCGGGTCAAGGAGCTTTTACTATCCAATGTGCTTGGGAACCGAATTCAGGCTTTCTGACGAGAGAAAGTAGGTGGGAGTCCCGAACTTTGGTTGAGCCTGGAAAGCCGCCCAGTACGCAACTGATTGAAGTCCCCCTAAATCGAGTTTCTTTAGAGACCGATCAGGCTTCCCTGCCAGCAAGATTGTGGTTTCTCGATTAGTCTGTTCCAATGTTCCAACAAAGCTTAGCAAATAGATTTGTGTTTTTGCAGCCTTCAGCCTTCAGCCTTCAGCCTGAGCTAGGTGGGACGACTCTTCTATGAGTAGTTGGAAATCGATAGCGCTGATCGTGTTGCTCCTTGCGTTTTACGCTTGGGCATGGGGAAGCAAGCTTGTCCCGCGCAAGCCAGGTGCGTATCTGACAGGACCCCATCAGGCTCGAATACTGCCGTTGGATCGGGAATGGCGATTCGACTTTGTCTTGCCGAGAAAGCTCGCTAACGACGAGTTCGTTCATCTCGAGATTCGCCGTTGGTCAGAGCCCTATGACGGTAGCAAGTCGAGTCAGATACCCAACCTTTCGGAAAAACCAGATGCTATTCTGGATACCGGTATAAGTGCCCAAGAGACCACGGAGGGGCACGTAGCATTGCAGCTACTGGACCTACGAGACTTTAGCGAAGAAAAAAACAAGAACCATAGTCTTCATTGTGCAGGTGGTTTGAGCCTTAGTGGCGGTATCGTCAAGCTTGATCGAAGTGATAACTTCTACTTAGGCCATCTCCGTTCATGGGGAGTTCACAGTGTTGGTAGTTGGAAAAATGACGAATTGCCATTGTTAAATTTTGAATCAACCGACAAAGTCAGTTACTGTACTTATCATGCCGTGCTCGTGATAGGAAATCAGCGCTGACGATTACGCGAACCTCGGCTGGTTCGAATTGTCCTAGAGGCACGAATCGCGACGGTTAGCGAATCGGTACTCGCGGTTTCTTCTTTCAGCGAGTTCGGAACAATAGAGTTCGAGTTTTACGATGTCATCCAAGTCTAAAAAAACAGTCGGGCAAAGCAAAGAGTCTGGCTACAAAAGCTTGCTTCGCGAAGAGCAGTCCGGCGTTTCGTTGTTGGACCTGGGTGATTCCATTTCGCCAATTACGGTGATCGCCAACGAGCAGATTATCGATGGATTCGACGACAACTGTTTGCAACAAGCTGTCAACGCACGGCTAGCGCCAGGTGTTTCTGGGCTAGTGCTGAACCCCGACGCGCATCTTGGCTATGGCGCTCCAGTGGGTTGCGTCATGACATCGGCCTCGCACATCTATCCCGGTCCGGTTGGCGTCGATATCAAGTGTTCGATGAGCCTGTTGCAGACGGAAGTCGACGCAAGCGATATCGAGGATCGTAAGGTGCGTCGCGAACTGATCAAGGCGATCTGTCAGCGCATTCCGACTGGAGCTGGTCGAGGCAGTCGTGATGTGCCGAAGAGTCGTCATGTTGACGAACGACTCGGGTTTGCAGTAGCCACGGAAGGAGCGTCGAAAAATGTGCTTCGCAAATTGGGCATCCCGGGAGATTGGGCCGATCGTTGTGAAGATTCAGCGCATCGAGCCCCTGATAACTCGATCGATACATTGCAGCTTCGGATGGAGAAGCTGATTCGCGAGAAGCTGCATAAATTCGGACAGCAGTCCTCGCAGCTCGGATCATACGGCGGTGGCAATCACTTCGGAGAATGTGAAGTAGTCAGCCTTTCTCAAGATCCGGCTCTCAAAAATGTAGCCGAGTCGTTCGGACTAGCCGATGGCAAAGTCGCCTTTCTCTCGCACTGCGGCTCGCGAGGCCTGGGGCATACTTTGGCGACGCATCAGTTTTCTAATCTCAAAGCTCGCTTCAAGAAAACGGGAACCGCATTTCCTGGTGGCGATCCCGATCTGGTCTACGCGGAAATCGGTTCGCCAGAAGCCGTTCAATATCTTTGCGACATGGCGATCGGCGCTAACTTCGCCACCGTCAATCATCTCTTGATCAATCAACTAGTGCTCGAAGCTTTCCAGCAGGTCTTCCCTGGTGCCCGCGGTCATTTGGTCTACTTTATCAGCCACAATATCGCTCGCCGCGAACGTGTGGGCGATCAGATCGAGTGGGTGCATCGCAAAGGCGCGACGCGAGCGATGCCGGCCAAGCATCCCGAGCTAGAGGGTACTCCTTTCTTCGACACCGGGCATCCCATTTTGCTACCAGGAAATCCGCGTGATGGATCGGTAGTCATGGTGGCTCGCGAAGCCGCAAGCCGAGCGTGCTACTCGGTCAACCACGGCGCAGGTCGAGCCATGTCGCGAAGATTTGCCAAGCATAACCTGAATCAGCAGCAGATTGATAGCGACATGGAGGCTCATGATATCTTGAGCAATTGTCGCACCTATCCCAAAGACGAAGCTCCACAGGCTTACAAGAATTTCGAAGATGTCTTGGGCAGCGTTAAGCTTGCGGGACTGGCCGACGAAGTCGCTCGATTGCGAGCGCGGTTCGTCATCAAAGATGGCTCGGACGCTGACGATTAATCTCTCGTAAGGTGCGGTTGAGGCACGAAACCCACCTCTTCCTAAGCATCGGTCAGCTTCAATCGGTCAGCTAATCTCCATAGGGTGTGGTTGAGGCACGAAACCCACCTCTTCTTAAGCATCGGTCAGCTTCCAACAGTCAGCTTCAATCGATTCGTCTCAAAACAACGGTGGGTTTCGTGCCTCAACCGCACCCTACAAGAATCTCGACGTATTTCCCGCAGGCATACGGACTTAAACTGACCTGTTTGCCTAGTTCTGTAATTTGTAATTTGAGTGGCTGTATCGGTTATGCCGACGATACAGATTGTGTCGATTAACGAGCCCTGAAATGCTAGTATTCCATTGTCGCACTTGTCTCCGACAGGATTTAGCATCGCCACTCGATCTCAAAAAGCCCATGTTGCAACTCAGAACACCGCTTCATCCTTTGACTGCATTCCTTAGTGGCTGGTCAGCAACCTTCGCGTTGTGCATCGCATTGCAGCCATCGTTGGCTGATGAACCGACCAAAAGCGATGAGCCAACCAAGCCAGCATCAACTGAAACAAAGCCCGCTTCAGCAGATGCAAAGCCCGGTGAAGGCGGCGTTTCGATAAGCCTGAAGCTGCTTCCTTCCAAGAAGGATGAACCCGCCAAGGAACCGGAAAAGACCGAAAGCAAGGCGGATGAAAAGGCTAAAGACTCCAAAGATTCGAAGCCAAAAGCCGACGAGAAAGATGCCGCGAAAAAGCCCGACAAGAGCCAACCGACTGGGACTGTCGAGCTGAAGCTGATTCCACAAAAGCCACAAGAGCCCGCGAAACAAACCGAGCCAGAAAAAACGCCAGAGCCAGAGAAGCCGTCTGTCGAGAAAAAGCCTGACCCTACCAAGCCAACTGGCACGGTAGAAATGTCTTTGCTGCCGCCGAAGGAGAAGACTCCATCGACAGACAGCGGCAAGGTGACGATTGAGCTATCAATGCCTAAGGCTCCCGCGACACGATCGGTAAGCGACTCGCCTGAGGCCAATACCAGCGGTTCTGATTTGAAGAAGCCACCCAAGCCGACTTCCAGCACTGAATCAACCGAAGCTGACAGCAAGATCAAGACTGAAGCTACCAAAACTGAAACGAACAAAAAATCCGAAGCTGGAGACAGCAAGAAGGATTCGAAAAGTCGTGGTGGTGACCCCGGTGATCCAGGCGATGGAGAAGCTGGTCCGCTGCCCGAGCAACCCGGCGACGTTCCGCTGACTCAGGATGCTCACCCTTTCGATGCACCAGCGGCCAAGGCGACCGAAGAGGAGTCTCGCTTCTCTAAGTCTTCAAGCAAGAAGGACTCGCTCAGTCCGGCTGACCGAGAACGCAACGAACGCATTGCGGCCGTTTTGGATTACTTTAGAACACACCACGAAAACGTAGTTCGACGTGGGCCATGGGCTTTGATGCACACGATACTGCCATACGGCGTCGAGACTGAGATTATCGCTGGCAAGCAGAAGGTCAACGCGATTGGATGGCTTTGTCACAATGGAATTTCCGCGAAGCAGCGAATCTTCCAGCCCACGCAAACCGGCTTCCGAACCAACGTTGGTCCTGGAGTCCAAGGCCACGAAGGGCAGTTCCTGGCAATTCTGGCTCAGTCGCACGTGCATCGCGACTATCCAATTCAGATTGGTAACAAGAAATACACGATCAATGACTTGATCAAGTATGAGATGGCAACTTGCCGCGAAAAGACGGAGCTGACCTTTAAGCTCATCGGGTTTGCCCATTACTTGGAGCCCAACAAGACGTGGAAGGACAATCGTGGCCGGCCATGGTCCATTGAGAAATTGGTCGCAGAGGAGTTGGCTCAGCCAATTAATGGCGAAGCTTGCGGAGGCACGCATCGACTGATGGGGTTAACCTGCGCAGTAGTAAGTCGGCAAGAAGCTGGTTTGAAGCTGACCGGGCATTTTGAACGGGCTGAAAAATTCCTCAACGACTATGTGGAATACACGCTCAAAATGCAAAATCCCGACGGCAGTTTCAGTACCGAGTGGTTCGAGCGTCGTGCGGACGAACCCAACGTGGAACGCAAGGTGCAGACCACCGGACACATCACGGAATGGCTCGTTTACACACTGCCCGACGAGCATTTGAGAACGCCTGAAATCGAAAAGGCTATCGACTTCTTGCTGGGAACCATCGGCGAGAATCCTAGCCGCGACTGGCCCATCGGACCGCGCGGTCACGCGCTGCGAGCCCTGGATCTGTTTCAAAAGCGTGCCTACAAAGGTCAGGAGGTCTCGACAGAAACCAATCTTGCCAAGCCCGCAGCCAAGTCGCTTCAACGCTAGTTGTAAGTATCCAGCGGCAAGTCGTGGAAGATTTGTCGCATTGCGGAAACATTGTAAAGAGTCTGATTGCCGTAGCTGGAGAATTGGACTAACATTGGGCTGAGAGTGATTGACACTCATTTCTGTGCTCCCGCAGCCCCAAACTTGGGCGATTCTTGCACGTCGAACCTGGCCAATGAGGTCACTTTAACTGAGGTCACTTTTAAGTCCGGTTCGTAGATGCATTGAGCGTGTCGAGCGTAGAAAATAGTATTCACAAAGGGACCTTCTATCAGCAGAAATTGAATGGCCGCGATCAGGTTTACCAAACAATGCGCGACGATACTGGAAGCGGCTGCTTCGTTGCAGATCAGTACCGGTGCGCAGGCCATGCTCATACTGACCGATGGTTCAATGGATTGGGAAAAGGTTCGCCAGACCGTTCCGGCTGTCATCGAAGAGATCATCGTTGCCGCAGATTCTGCTGAAGATCTTAAGGGAGCCGAGGCTGCGGGGTTGACTCCCCTGCCCCTCCACAAAGAAAAATCGCCGTTGCTCGAGCGACTGCAACACGCGCTTCTCGAAGCTGTGGCTGATGGATTGGTTCGAGCCGACGAGGATGTTGTGGCGATCTACTGTGGCTTCGAACATCAAAAGCTGGATTCGATCAGCCACATTCGATTGGACGACCGACTTCGAAGGCTGACTTCGCGAGACCTACAGCGTTTGGAAAGCAGCGTTCCGCTCAAGAGCCTCAAGACTGTCATCGATTTGGCCGCGCAGATTGGCCGCGAAGGTCGTGAGGGCAAGAAGGTTGGCGCACTGTTCGTCATCGGCGACACTCGACAAGTGCTCAAGCATTGCAAGGATTCGGGCTTCGATCCGCTTCGTGGCTACAAACGTGAGATGCGCAATCTGAGCGACCCGAAAGTTCGCGAAGACCTCAAAGAGATCTCTCAAATGGATGGCGCGTTCGTTATCGCCCCAGACGGAGTCGTTGAGAAAAGCCGCCAGATATTGGAAGTGGCTCACGCAAACTTGACCCTGTCCAAAGGTTTGGGCTCGAGGCATTGGGCCGCAGCCGCCATTTCGCAAATCACCAACGCTATCGCTATCGTGGTCAGCCAATCGACCGGCACGGTTCGCCTCTTCCAAAATGGCGATAACGTGCTTCGCATAGAACCGATGGACAACAATGTGAAGTGGCAGGAGTTCAACTACGAACCGCCGCCAGCAAGTCCAGAAGAATGAGCTTGAGGCTTGAGGCTTGAGGCTTGAGACAAAAGACAGAAAAAAGGTGCGCTTAAGATGGATCGATCGCTGATTGACGAATACGTTGCCGGTGGCGAGAAGCTGAAGTCGGCTTATGTGGGGTTAAGTCTCGAACAACTGATGGCACACCCGGTTCCCAACACATGGTCGTTGCATCAGATCGCAGTCCACATGATGGACAGCGACTTGATCGGCAGCGATCGTATGAAGCGGATCGCTTGTATGGATAAGCCGCTGCTGATTGGTTACGACGAAACTGGCTTTAGCAATCTGCCGGGCTCGGTCGATATCGATGCGTTTGAAGCAATCGATCTTTTTGCGGCTAATCGAGTCTTGACTGGAAAGATACTCTACAAGTTGCCCAGCGAGTCCTTTCAACGCTACGGGATTCACAGCGAAAAAGGCAAAGTGACCTTGGAGGAGATGGTCGAAGGCTACATTCAGCACTTGGAAGGCCATCTCAAGTGGGTCGAAAAGAAACGAGCCATGGTCTAGTGCTGCTGTCCGTTTTCGCTGATCAGTTCTTCGATCTGTGCGGCGCTGATGCCGATTGGCAAGACTTCGATGGCACCAAATTTTTCAGTCGCTTCGGGCAGCACCATGCTTGGCTTGCGAGCGACAAAAGTCAGCGTGTACTGTGTCTTGAAAAACAGTTGGCCTGTTTCACCTGAGTCGGCGTCGATGCCTGTGGGTATGTCGATCGCAACTTTAGCTGCGTGCGATTGATTCGCGGCCGCAATCCATGAAGCCAGTGGTTCTCGCGGATTTCCTTTAGCTCCCGTGCCCAGCATGGCGTCGATGATCAGCTCAGCACTGGCGATATCGGGTATTGCTTGATTCCAAGAAGTCGCATCCAGGATTCGCAAAGCAGTGCAGTTGCCCTTCAAGAGAATCTGACAGTTGCGGAGATTATCGCTGGATAGTTTTTCCAGCGGTCCTTGAACGAAACAGACACAGGGCCAGCCTAGTGTCGCAAGATGCCTCGCTAGGACCACTCCATCGCCG
>CAYWNG010000202.1:0-9774 GCA_964458685.1 uncultured Pirellulaceae bacterium | reverse complement strand
TATATCATCCCCGCCCACTATCCGAATGCCTTCGCAACTGGTCGCAATCCAAAACACGGCGTAGTGGCAATCACGGAAGGACTAATTCCGTTGCTTAGCGTTCGCGAATTGCGCGGCGTTATTGCTCACGAGATCGCGCACATCCGCAAGCGAGATATCTTGTTGGCAACGATCGCTGCCATGATCACTTCAGCGATCACCTATATCGCGAGCTTCTTTCAACTCTCTTCTATCTTTGGTAGTTCAGAGGAATCCGACGATCAGGCTCACTCGCCAGTGTTTGCGATGTTAGTATCGCTGGCTGCACCGCTCGGAGCGTGTTTAGTGCAGCTTGCGATTTCCCGATCGAGGGAGTACAGCGCAGATGCGTATGCGGCCAAAATTTCGGGTGACCCATTTGCTTTGGCGAATGCGTTGCGAAAGCTATCTGGAGCGTCGGCAGATGTGTTTGAGGAGCCTTCCTCGCCAGCAGCGGCGAGTCTCTTCATTGTGAATCCGCTTCATGGTCGAGCGGCGAACTGGTTCTCAACGCATCCGCCAACCCAAGAACGCATTAGTCGATTAATGCAGTTAGCAGCACGGGCATCCGATCAATCGGAGCGCCAGGGGCAGCAAGAACGCATGAGCAGACGAAGTGCCCAAGGGCGCAGTTCGCTTCAATTGGACTAGTCAAAATTAACCACTCGGCTAATTATATTCTATCTTCCCAGTTTCTCACTTTAATTTAGGCTCGCGCAAATGCAGTGTCCAATCTGTCAGGTGACTTTACAGATGACTGATCGTCAGGGAGTAGAAATTGATTATTGCCCCAAGTGCCGTGGAGTGTGGCTAGACAGAGGCGAGCTTCAGAAGATCATTGATATTTCGTTGGCCCAGGGCAATCCCAACCCTTCGCCCGCTCCGAACGTGCCGCCCGCGGATTTGTACCCGCGGCAATATCGCGAACACGAACATGCCGATCGTGATCCCTACCGACAAGACTCGCACCGACATGACTCCTATCGACAAGATTCGTATCCACCGAAGCACAAGAAGCGGGAGTCGTGGCTTAGCGATCTGTTCGACTGGGACTAATGCTGCCGCTTTTGATCATGAAGATTGCCACGGAGGGCAATTTAGCCCGATGCGATAGTTCTCGTTTATGAATCGCATGCGGAAGTCGTAGACCACGCGAGGCAGAGTCATGGCCGAAGAGCAGTCGCCTGCGGCTTGCCGTTAAACGCCTTTAAACGCTAAACACAATACTGCAACACTAGAACTAGCAACTGCGGTGCAAAACAGATTGTCCGGTGAAAATTCACCAAGACCTAAACCTTGAGCCTCACGTAGATCTCATCGCCGGTGACGCGAACTTCGTGAATAATCGTTGGCTCAGTTGCAGGCATGGTAACGGCATCACCCGTGCGAACATCAAAATGTGCGCCGTGACGAGGGCACACCAAGCAATTATCGATCAGTTCGCCATCGCCAAGCGTTCCACCATCATGCGTGCAAACATCATCTAGGCAAAAGACATCGTTGCCCAAACGAACTAGCACCACAAAATGATCATCAATCTCGACGCATAACTTCGAGCGATCGGAAAGCTCGCTTAGTTTCGCAGCTAGCACGAATCCTTCGTTTTCAATCGACACTAGCGGTACTCCCTAACTTGTCGAGCGATCGACTGTCCCAATGCTTCGCGAACCGATTCAATCGTGATTCGGTCGAAGATCTGCTGGAAAAATCCGGTGACGATCAAACGGGCAGCTTCCTTGCGAGTGAAGCCACGACTCTGGCAATAGAAGATCAACTCTTCGTCAACCTTGCCGGTTGTGCTGCCGTGAGTACATCGTACATCGTCAGCTTCGATCTCCAGACCAGGAATCGAATCTGCACGAGCGTGATCACTCAGCAGCAAGTTGTCGTTGCGTTGGTATCCGTCAGTTCGTTGCGCTTCCGCGTCTACCTTGATCATGCCTCGCCAAACAGTGCGTGACTGATCCTGCAGGGCAGCTTTGTAAAGAAAGTCACTACGGCAGTTGTTGGCTTTGTGGTGCTGTAGTGTGTTGTAAGTGAGCTGTTGCTTTTCTTGAGTGAACATCACGCCATTGACTTGCGATGTAGCTCCTTCGCCGGTGAGAGCTACTTCTTGGCTGACCTGAGCGAAACGACTGCCCAATGCCGCCACGGTCCATTGCAGATTTGCATCGCGTTGAACTACCGCGCGTTGATGAGCGAAATGCCAGACTTTGCGTCCCCAGTCTTGCAAGTTGACGTAACGTAGGTTCGCGCCGGGACGAACAACAACTTCAACGGCTCCGCAGTGCAATCCACCGGAAGTGCTTGCGGCACTGTTGCTTTCGTACAAGAAAGTGGCTTCAGCACCTTCTTCGATAACGATTAGCGTGTGGCCGCTATCGGTCGCACCATCAGTTAGACCGGCAGCGACGCGAAATGGCTTGTCGACGACCACGCCTCGTGGAACGTACAAGAACTGTCCGCCGGACCAAATCGCCGCATGTAAGGCTGCGAAACGATCCATCTGTGGGCTGACAAGTCGATGCAAGTACTTCTCAACCAACTGTGAGTGATCTCGACAAGCTTGGCTGAGGTCGCAAAAGACAACTCCCTTGGCGGCATACTCAGCTTCAAGGCTGGAGTAGATCGTCTTGCCGTCGAGTGTTTTCAAGACACCTGCAGGTTGAACGCCTTCAGCGAGCCATTCAGCGATGCCAGCGGCTTGAAGCGATTCAGCAGAGTTTAATTCACTTGCCGAATCTCCTGAAAGTGTATCCCCATTGAGCGAGCAAGGGATTGGATACTTCTCTGCGCGGAAACCACGCAGGTCGCTTCGCATCCACTGTTCGTCTCGACGCGATGGCCAATCCATCTCTTCGTAGGCTTGCCAAGCGGCTTTGCGATGTGCGGTGACCCAATCCGGTTCGTTCCTCTGCGCGAGGAATTGCTCAAAGGATGCAGTCGTTATGCCGACCAATTCAGTTGGAGTGGCTGTGTTCATGAAACCGAGTATCTAGAAGTTGTTGTAAGGGTGCAAAATCCTGAGGGCAACAAGCGGACCATACAAGGCCCGCTCCAATTGCGACTAGCCGACCGAGCCTTCCATTTGAAGTTGGATCAAGCGATTCATTTCAATCGCGTATTCCATCGGCAGTTCTTTGACGAGCGGTTCGATGAAGCCGTTGACGATCATCGTGCTGGCTTCCGACTCCGACAATCCGCGGCTCATCAGATAGAACAGTTGCTCTTCTCCGATGCGTGAGACGCTGGCTTCGTGACCAACGCTGACGTCTTGCTCGAGGATTTCGATGTAAGGATAGGTGTCCGAGCGACTCTTCGCGTCCAGGATCAACGCATCGCAAACCACGTTCGACTTGCTGTGCTTTGCGTCTTTCTCAACGCGAACCAAACCTCGATAGCTACTTCGACCACCGTTCTTGCTGATCGATTTGCTGATGATTTGTCCAGTGGTATGAGGCGCACAATGGACAAGCTTGGCCCCCGCGTCTTGGTGTTGTCCCGCGCCGGAGAACGCGATCGAGAGGATTTCACCTCGAGCGCCTGGTTCCATCATGTACACGGCAGGGTACTTCATCGTCAGCTTGCTACCGAGATTTCCATCGACCCATTCCATCGTGGCGTCGGCATAGGCCATCGCCCGCTTGGTAACCAAGTTGTAAATGTTGTTCGCCCAGTTTTGGATCGTTGTGTAACGGCAACGACTACCACGCTTGCAGATGATCTCAACAACTGCCGAATGCAAACTTTCGCTGCTGTACATCGGAGCTGTACAGCCTTCGACGTAATGAATCGAAGCGCCTTCGTCGACGATGATAAGCGTACGCTCGAACTGGCCCATGTTCTCCGCGTTGATGCGGAAGTAAGCCTGGAGTGGGAACTCAATCTTCACTCCTGGCGGAACATAGATGAACGAACCACCGGACCATACCGCCGAATTTAGAGCGGCAAACTTATTGTCTTCGGGCGGAATAATCGTACCGAAGTATTCCTTGAATAGTTCAGGGTGATCACGCAGTGCGGAATCGGTGTCCAAGAAGATAACGCCTTGTTCGGCAAGATCTTCCTTGAGCGAACCGTAGACGACTTCGCTTTCGAATTGCGCCTTAACGCCGGAAAGGAATTTTCGTTCTGCTTCGGGTATCCCCAGCTTTTCGAAAGTCTCTTTAATTTCTGCTGGTACATCGTCCCACGAGCGTTCTTGGCCCGACGATGGCTTCAAGTAGTAGAAAATGTCTTGGAAGTCGACATCGATACTTCCGCCCCAATTTGGCATCGGCTTGGAATTGAAGATATCCAGCGAGCGGAGGCGGAAGTCTCGCATCCACGCTGGCTCGCCCTTCATCTCCGAAATCTGCGCGACGATGTCACGATCTAATCCCTTTCGGGCCTTGAAGACTGCGGTGGATTCGGTGCGAAAGTTATACTTGTTGATTTCACCGATCGCATCATTGTTTTCCGTTGCTAAGTCGGTTGCCATAATCCTGTTTATCCTAATGAACTAGAGAAGTTCTCTTTGTGTGTTAGTCATACCGTCGTCAAAGGGTGCTTTAGTCAATCTCGATATCTGATGTACCGAGACTGAAAAGAGCTAGTAACAACGGACCGTTGTCGAGCGATCAAGTAGTGGACCACTAAATGGCCAGCTCTGCCGATTCTTCTTTAGCCATTTCGCGATTGGCGCGATCGGCGTCTGGGTAAGCATCACGAATGCGTTGGTAGCCTTGGCTGTAAAGTTCGGCCGCCAACTCGACTCCGCCAGTCTCAACAATGCGGCCACCCAACATGACGTGAGTGAAATCGGGCGGGTTGTGCTCCAGAAGCTTGTCGTGGTGAGTGATGATCAGAAGCCCCATCTTTTCTCGACCGATCTCGGCGATACTAGCACTGGCAAGTCGCACTGCGTCAGCGTCTAGACCGCTATCGGTTTCGTCGAGGATGGCGAACTTTGGTTGCAGCATAGCCAACTGGAGAATCTCCGATCGCTTCATTTCGCCGCCCGAGAAGCCCTCGTTGACGTAGCGTCGCGCGAACTCGAGATCCATTTTCAATTGTTCCATCTTGGACTTCAGTTCCTTGCGAAACTCTCGCATTGGAATCAGGTCTTCACCTTCCTTGCGGTCCGGATGACGGACATTGGTGGTTGCGTGGCGAAGGAAGTCAGCCATCTTCACGCCTGGGATTGCCACAGGTCGTTGGAAAGCCATGAAGATTCCAGCACGGGAGCGTTGATCGGCTTCCATCTCCAGGACATCTTCACCGTCCAATGTGATCGAACCAGCGGTCACTTGATAGCCAGGATGACCAGCGATCACCAAACCTAATGTGCTTTTGCCGGAGCCGTTTGGACCCATCAATGCGTGAGTTTGTCCGTGGTGCATTTCCAAGTTCACACCTCGAAGAATCGCTTTGCCCTCAACTTCGACGTGTAGGTCTTCAACTTTAAGTACGTGAGCCATCAAACTTTGTCCTGTAGATTTTCTTGTTCGAGTACAACTCGTTAAACTGTTTTTGAGTTGGATGTTACTTTAGAGCCATGGACAACCGTATCGTTGTTTTCAATTTCAGCCACTTCAATTCCCATTGTTTCAATTCCAGACATCTCAACGCCTGGAACGGCGCGGAACTGACAATGATCGTGACCATCAAGTCGACAGCATGAAAGCTGAACGGACTGACCGATCGCTTCGCTGAGCATCTCTTGTTCGAGTTCGCAGACTTGACGATTTCGACCGTCGCCGGCTAAATCGGGAAATGGGCAAGCCAATACTTGAAGAACTGGCATGGACCCTGATGAACTAATAACGGTAGTTGGAACCTTACGTCTTCCCAGCTCCTCAGCCACTGCCGCCATTCGATCGGTGAGCGAATCGCTGGCAGCCAAAGAAACCAATCCTTCACCCATGCGTCTGGCAACGCGGCGGAGGATTCGATTTCGCAAACTTGGATTGGGCAGGTCCATGACTTCAGTCCAAAGAGCCGTTGCAAGATCTGCGTAGCTAACGGACGAATATCGTGTTCCTAAGGCGGTGAGGAAGTATCGATACTGAGGTCTACCCCGACCGACGCTTTCCTTACGGCGTTCAACCAGCTCCACCTCCTCCAAACGGTCCAGTCGTTGACGGACTGCCGTGGCAGTGACTTCCAATCGTTCCGTAAAGTCCTGAATGTTCATGCCAGGAAACTGGCGGAGCAAATCTAGGACTGCCTGATCGATAGGTCGAATGTGATCCAAATTGGTGGGTTTCATGCCACCCTTTCAGGTCTGACGTTTGGAGGGCGAGATTCGTTCGGGAAACGGTCTAATGCTGCCCTATATTAGGGCCAAACTTAATTTTGACAACCCCTGATGTGTTAAATCGACCGTTGATCGAAAAAGCCGGAAGATCGAATTTCGCTAATCTTAAGAATGTGACTATACTGAGAGCTTTCCGTGTCTCGGACAGCTAGAATCCAAGCTTGCCAAGACCTCTTTTCGTTGACAGCTTCTAGAAAAATGCGAAGTCAGGCTGAGATGATGCGCAACCGTTTTAGTTCGTTGTTGGTTCTATTTGCTCTCGCCATGCCGCTACCGGTTTTTGGTCAGTTTGCCAACCATCAATTGGACGATCTTGGGCTAGAAACAGCTTGGCTATCTCAGGCTCGAGTGCCCTATGATGGCCGTGGTATAGCTTCGGTAGATGTCTGGGTCGACGAGACGATTACACGGAAGTTCGCTGTTGTCGATCTGCCTGGCTACCCGATGGTTCGCGTTGCTGCCGACAAGCTAGATGCTAAAAATCAACCGATCGGTATGGAAAAGGCCAAAGTCGAGGCGCAGTCGATCGCAGCCAAACTTCTTGGCAAGCAAACCGGATTTGAAGTCGCGGAAGTCAACATTCCTAAAGTCAGGTTAGTTGTCGTCACCTCCAATGGTCTTGTCCAGAATTTCGATGCTGAGACTGGCAAGCTTCTCTGGTCAACTCCCTGTGGTCCAGTTGGAACCTCCGCGCTACCAGCGGCTCTTTCCAGCCAAGGCATTTTGGTGGTTCAAGGCGATACGCTCTACATGCTAGAGTGGGTCACTGGTAAGCAAGTAATGACCAAGCATCTTTCCAACAACACAAGTAGTGGACTTAGTGTTCTTGATGCGCAAATTGAACCACCGCCAGGCGTTCAGAAGCCCGTTCGAGAAAATACGATGGCGTTGGTCGCTGACTATAGCGGGACGCTCACAGCCTATGGCATTACTGAGAAGATCAGCCCTTGGTCTAACCGCATGATTCGCCGAACCACGAATCGACCCGTTGCTTCACCTGACCGCAAGTATGTTGCAATGGCGACCGGTAACGGAATGGTCTATGTCTACACAGGCTCCGCCAAGCCTCGCGTTATTTACCGATTCGAGGCCAGGTCTGGTGTCACTGGCAGTTTGGCGTCAAGCAAGGATAGTTTCTACATCGGTAGCAATGACGGAGTTCTCGCAAGAATATCCTTAGAAGGTAAGCTTCGGTGGTCCTTCCATTTGTCGCACCCCATTACTTCTCCGGCTTTAATTGACGAAGAGCTTGGACAAGTTTACTTCGCTTCAGAGTCTGGCGAATTCACTGCGGTCAACGACTCGACGGGATTTGAAGCATGGGAGCGATCCTACAAGGGCAATATTCTTGGCCCCATCGCAATCGCAGGTCCAAATGTGATCTGTAGAACGTCTGCTGATAGCTTGGTAGCTTTGGATCGAAAGACCGGCAAGCTTCAAGGCACAACCAGCAGCCGCCTTATGCTTCCAGTGTCGACCCTAAATAACATCACGGACCGAGTATACCTAGCCGCTCCTAACGGGCAGATTCAGTGTTTGCGACCGATTGGTAAGGACCTCCCTCGAATTGCTAAGCCGATTGCCGGAGCTCCAGAAAAGCCTGCCAAGCAGCAGAACACTGATGTCGAAAATGCTCCGATGAATGAGGCTGGAGAAAGCACCTCCAGCGATCCATTTGGTACGACGGATACTGCTGATACACCAAGTGCGGATGCCGCACCCGGTGCCGATCCATTCAGCGCTGATCCGTTCGCTGGCGGGAATCCGTAGAGCGAACTTTCTCAATTGCAGTTCGTTCTGAGGCGCTGCCTCGGAACGCGCTGCCTAAGAACGCAATGCAGCCCATGCTTGTCGTCAAGTTGCATATCGCAGCAGTAAGCTGTCGGTGACTCGGGGCAGCATTTGACTCAACCATACCAGAGCTTTGCCTCCAGGCGACAGAATTGAATCAAGGTGTCTGCGGCGAATCGCTTTGATAATGCTTTTCGCAACCTTCTCGGCAGACTGTGATCCAAGACTTGCGCTTCGAGCAGATGCATCGGTTTGAATCAACGACGAAAAGAACTCGCTGCGTGTGGTACTGGGTGAAACGGCAACAACATCCACTCCACTTGAACGAAGCTCCAGCCGCAACGACTCAGTCCAACCTCGCATGGCAAACTTGGCTGCACAGTATTCGCTCTTTCCAGGCACACCGCGGTAACCAAGAACCGAATTAACGTTGCATAACACTGGCTCGTTGCCCTTCTTAAGCTGAGGAATCGCCAGCCGCGTTAACTCGGCTGCCGCAAAGAAGTCCACTTCGAGAATTTGCCGAAGTCGCTCGGGAGACGCTTGTTCAAAAGTCCCAATGGCACCGATGCCAGCGTTGTTGATGAGAAGGTCGATACCACCGAACTGCTTAACTGCGGTGGCAATCAAATCCGCGCGGTGATTACCTTCGCATAAGTCCCCTGGCACGGCGATCAACTTCTTTGAATTGCCTACGGAAAGTCTCAGTTGTTGTAGTCGCTCTTCGCGCCTTCCATCGACAACCACGGATGCACCCATCCCGATCAGTTGCGTCGCCAAATACCAACCAATGCCACTAGAAGCTCCAGTAAGTACGACGCGTTTTCCACAAAGATTGCGGGAAGCCACAAGAAGTTCTCCATAACTGACTTCGGACCAAGCTTTTTTCCAGACGAGGATTCATTGAGGTAATCGCCACACCCTCGCTTAACTCTGCTTGTTTTAGCATGAAAAAATAGGCAAAATCGCAAAACTCTAACGAACTCGCTGACCCTGCCGATGGTAACGCGCGTTGATTGTGGGTTATCTGGAAAGATTAGGGGGGACGCGAGGCCGGTTCGCCCGGTTGACAATGGTCTTCGAGGCGATAACCTAGGACTGTCTTGGTTAGGTTACCCAGATGGGTTAACCGTTAATGTCGTCTTAGTCAACAGACTTGATCCACATGCAACCAAGTCGTGAATTTACCAAGTAGTCGCAGTAGCTCAACGGTTGAGTCGCTGTGCAAACCACTATGAACGGAGAGAGTTCAATGAATCGTTTCCTATTGGCCGGTGTCGCAGCGTTGTTGTTAGTTTCGAGCATTGCTGATGTCAGCTTCGCTCGCGGTCGTCGAAGCAAGGGTTGTTGCCCACCAGCGCCAAAGTGCTGTGCACCTGCTCCAACTTGCTGTGCACCAGCACCAGCGCCAACATGCTGTGCTCCAGCACCTGCTCCAAGCTGCGGTTGCTCAGCACCTGCACCAGCTCCAAGTTGCGGATGCAGCGGAACAGTAGTTTCCAGCGGCTGCCCAAACTGCAGCACAACAGTTAACTCTGGCACAATTACTGAAGCCGCTTCACCAAGCGCTGCTCCACCAGCACCAGCCACAACTGCACCAGCAGCACCAGCAGCACCAGCCGCTCCAGCTGCACCAGCCGCTCCAGCTGCACCAGCCGCTCCAGCTG
>CAYWNG010000201.1:0-9860 GCA_964458685.1 uncultured Pirellulaceae bacterium | reverse complement strand
CCAAAGTGGCCGACACCTATCTTGCTGGCTCAGGAAAAGCACTTACTCTCCTGCCCTGCATATAGATTGTTGGCATATCCCGTTCGCCAAAGGCCAAAGACTACCTTTGAACAACTTCGCAGCTAGGCGTTCTCGTTTTGAAATCCTCAATAGCCTTGGTAGAGATCTTTGCCGAAACTTCTAATTTCTTGAGCTTGGAGTGACCTGCTATACCATCAAGGAATCTATCTGTAACATTGGTGGCAAGTTGGATATCGAGATACTCAAGCGTCGATATCTTAGCAATCTCATCGGCCGCCTCGTCTGTTAATTTGTCGGTGCCGATATTGAGTGCTCTTAACTTGGGGAGTTGTTGCAGAAGCTTGGCTGTCTCGTTACCCGCATAACTCTTGTTTAGCCAGAGGTCCTCAAGTGACTTCAGATGAACAATTGGTTTAAGTTCGCTATCGGCGATTGGGCATCCCCAGAGGCTAAGGAATCTAAGCGACGACAATGATTCAAGGCGATCCAACTCTCCATTGATCTGATTTCCACCTAAATTGAGTGTTTCCAGCTTGTTTAGGTTGCTGAGATTCTTCAGGTGCGAGCTTGTGATACTTGAGGCGTAAAGCGTCATATGCCTTATGTTTCGCATCTCAGACAAAAGCGAAATAGGAAAGCTGGTAACGTTTTCTAGGGACAATGACCGTAGTATTCCAAATTGGAAATCGCTCCACAGTTGCGGATCTTCGGGCACTTTCGTTGAAGTGAAGCTAAGACTTTCAAGGTCGTTCAACTCGGACAAACATGCTATCGCGTTATCGTTTAGCTTACACTTGAACGAACAACTTCGAATTGATTTTGCGCAGCAACCAAGAATCTCGCATGCGGCTTCAGGATGAGTCTCAGAAGCAAATTCGACATCCTTGATCCCAAAAGAGCCAATTGCAATCAATTCCTCGAAGGCGAGCCGCGAATGAAACTGATCTGTCCTTAGTCCCTCAACGTTACACCGCTCCACCAAATCGATTGGTACATCAGTACGCCATTCAACTTCGCCATTAAGTCGAATTGCGCAGTTTTGGCCAAACAGCACCTTAAAGGTGAGTCGTTTGCTCAGTGAGGGCATGTTTAGCAACGACATCACTTCGATATGCACATCTTCGGGCAGTAATTTCCAAGCCAAGCTTAGTGGCTTGCCTGACATTCTGACAGGTTTGGACGACAGCCATGTCGTGTAGGTACTTACGACTCGATCTCTCAATTTTGCAAACTCTGGTTCATGGTTGAGACCTTGCTCGTTCGCTAACTTCAGAACGCGCGACCAGTGAAACAACGCTGGAAAATGAAGACCTTCTTTATCATACTTAATTGCCTGTCGATAGTGCCAATACGGATTGCCTTTTTGGCAAGCTTCCATGTACTCCACCTGATCTTCTGGTGCGCGATCAAAATCGATGATGCGAAGAACACCATTACCAACAACAGAAATACTATCTAGGCGCGAGGAAATTGACGTGTAGTGTCTATCTTCGCCAACAATCCGCATGCTTCGCAACTCTTCAATCGTATCTGAATCCCATATTCTAATTCGGCCACTCTCTCCAGTAACGAACCGAGTCGAATCCGAACTGAGAAAGAGTGAGTAAGGATAAAAATCGGGTATTGCAATCCGATTAATTTTCCGAAGGGATGGTAGTTCATAAATTACGATCTGGTTAAATCCGGCGATCCAAAGTTTGCTTTTGTCGGGGCTAAGAGCAAGGCAAGTTGATGATTCTTGCAAGTCTGCAATCAGTCTTAGTGTGGCAATGTCCCAAATCTTCATTCGTTGTTGGTCACATGTAATCAACCTTGAGTCGTCTGGCGTAAACGACATAGTAGCAATCCCAAGTTGATGCCCCTCGAATGCACCAATCTCCATTCCGCTGTCTAAATGCCAGACACTCAAATGTCCGTCCTCATAGCCTGAGGCAAGTAGCTTCGCGTCACTTGATACAGACAAACTGGTGACGCTCTTGCCGTACCTATGGAGCTTCTTTATACAGACTCGGTCTTTAACACTCCACACCTGCAATTCACCCCCCAAACTACCGGTAATCAGCAGGTCTCCTGACGGTGAATATGCTGCGCGAACGATCCCAGTCCCGGTTTCGTCCAACAGTTTTACAACACGCTTGCCTGTAATGGAATTAATTATCTGCAACCCTCCGTTATTGGTGATTGTCGCCAAAGTTATTCCGTCTGGACTTGGAGCAGTCGTACTGATTCCAGAACTCATTTGCTGGGCTGTAAACGTAGGAGTCAACAGATTTGACGGTTCCAGTACGTTTGAAAGATGCCAAACTCGAATTGTCTTATCTGCCGATCCCGTTGCAATTCGATCTCCGCTTGGCGAGAATGAAACGCAGGAAGCTGAATCAATGTGGCCCTGTAGCGAAGTTAAAACTGTCTGTGAGGCTAAGTCAACAACCTCCACCACATTCTGGGAGCCTCGATATATTGCACTTATACCGTCTGGACTGATCGATCCTAACCATGCTTTTTTATTGCTATAAACCAATTCAGAGGTTTGGGAGTCCCACGCTTTCATATAGCTGCTGTCCCCGCCAATAATCTGTGATCCGTCAGGGCTAAAGCAAGCAAATAGAGCGGTACGCATTCGCCCAACCCCGCCTATTTGCTGCCCTGTTCTCGCATCCCAGACTCGAAGATGCGCTGATTGCGGATTCCTATATCCACAAGATACAAGCTTTTTTTCATCTGGGCTGAATTTGAATGACCTAATTTGCGGTGAACTCTCAACTTCGTCAACTGATCGGAATTTATGCACGAGTTCTTTGCTCGCTAGGCTCCATGTCGTGAGATTTCCCTCTTCATTCGCGATTGCCAAGAACTTTCCGCTCGGCGAGATGTTTAGATCTCTTATTCTAGTACCAGTTCTTCTTGGTTCCAGTCTAATGTCTGGCAGTTCTATAGTTCCTTCCTGTTCTCCAGTATTTGCGTTCCAGAACTTGATCGATGAATCAAAACTGCCCGAAACAACCTGCTGACCGAGCTTGTCAAAGCATACGCGAGAAACCAATTCTGCATGTGCGTTTATTCTCCGAAACATGTTCCCTCTCGCCAAATCCCAAATACAGATAACGCCGCTTGCATCACCTGAAACTAGGCGCTTGCCATCGTGGCTAAAGCCGACGCAGGTCACCGCACTAAGGTGACCAGTCAGAATAATTTCACTTCCTTGAAATTGTCTTTTTGCGATGTGCCACTCCAAATTCCTATGCTTAGTGCCTACGGCCTCCAGAAATTTTTGGGCTTCTTTCGCGCGACCGCGATCCCACATTGCCATAGACGAAATGTAGCTTGTCCGTGCAAGAATCTTTTCGTTTTTTTCGAGCAATTGCAAGGCGTTCTCTTTTTCAAGACTTGCTTCTCTCTCTGCCACGCGAGCTCTTTCGGCTCGCTCGTTCGCGATGGCTTCGTTTTGATTTGCACGGTCCCGCTCAACTTGTGCTTTGCCTCGTTCCGCGTCCGCGAATCGTCTCGATTCATTAGCTTTATAGGCGAACCACGATATTGCTATTACTGAAGACACCAGCAAAATAAACAAAGCTGATGTAGTTAGGGCAAGTGTCCTATGTCGTCTTAAGAATTTCCTAATACGGTAAACCGACGATGGTGGTCGAGCATTCACCACTTCCTCATTTAAGAATCTTTGGATGTCTTCGCAAAATCCTATCGCTGACTGATATCTTCGAGACCGATCCTTCTCGAGTGCTTGCATCACAATCCAGTCCAGGTCGCCGTGTAAAGCTTGCCTTAATTTTCTAGGGTCTATGCGACGCTGTGCGCTTATGCCGTTGATCTTATCGTTAATATCACTCAATCGCAGGCTTGGACGCTTTGGATCGGACTCTCGAATCATCTCTAGGGCGCGTAGTACACCTTGTTTCGCAAGTGTGTCCGAGTTTATTGGAGTAGTCCCTACAAGCAATTCATAAAGTATGACGCCTAAAGAGTAAATGTCGGTTCTTGTATCGACATCCATGGCATTCATCTCAGCCTGCTCTGGACTCATATACTGAATGGTGCCAACAACTTGGCCGAACTCCGTAAACAGGGTTTTGTCAGTAAGACGAGTTTGGTGCTGCAATGCCTTTGCAAGCCCAAAATCAATTATCTTCGGAATGGGTTTTCCATCGCTCAACGTTACAAGAATGTTAGATGGCTTCAGATCGCGGTGTATAATTCCTTTCTGATGCGCATGCTGGACGCCGACACAGACTAAGTTGAAAAGGTGTAACCGATCCTCCACTGAGAGTCGATTAGTATCACAGTAGTTGGTGATCGGGATGCCCTGCACCAACTCCATTACAAAAAAAGGAAGGCCCTCATCTGTTGCACCCGCGTCCAGTACCTTTGCGATGCACTGATGATCCATCATAGCAAGAGCTTGTCTTTCAGCCTCGAACCTCGCAACCACCTGAGCGTTATCAAGACCAGCCTTGATCAATTTGATTGCAACGAGCCTTCTTACAGGCTGCACCTGTTCAGCCATCCAAACCTGCCCCATGCCACCTACACCCAGAGATTGCAAGAGTTTGTAGGGCCCAATCACTCTCGAACGATCTGTCTTGGTTTGAAAAGTGTTTTCTGACGTTCGAGCGCCGGAAAAGAGTTCTTCGTTCATTCCGTGACTATATGTCTCCTGGCCCTGCAGCTCACCTTTCGCAGGATACTGATCGTCGGAGTCTTTTTCTGGTCGCATGAAAACGTATCTGAGGGAGAGAATGGATGAGCGGTAGTTCATTAAGTGTACCGAGGAGACCATCACTTGCAACTTGTTTGCGATTGGCAGTCAAAACAAGCCAAGCATGCGGTTGTATTCAGTCCGAGTTTGGCCAAGTGATGAAACCGCCAACTATAGTGCCATCGGACTTCTCAACCTCAACTTCGATCCAGGCTTCTGAGTGGAACTTTATGACTTGAACTGAGCGAAAGTCGGGATGCTTGAAGGCGTTATTAAGTGCCCTTTCGGCGCGGCGCTCTATATCGGATGAATCGGCAAGTGGTAGGGTATTTGCGGCAGTGATCAAAGAGCTTACAAGCGAGGCGCTGCCTACCGTCCACCAGTCTTCGTCAAATAATGGGTCGATCGAGTAACCAAACACATACGACTTTCCAACTATCGTCTGTCGGTTCAAAACGCAACCATTTACATCAAACTCAAGCTCTACAGCGTCATCCGGATTTGCGGTGTCTACAAAATGCAAACATCCGCTATGTCCAGAATCGAAGCTTAGAAACTTGCTGATGTGTACTGCGCAGTTTGGGAAGTATCGCATCAACCAAACCAGGTCATTGTCCTCTAACTCAAATCTAGCCTGTAAGTCCTCTATCACCTTTTCCGGTGAGCAGGGAATATTCGGCAAGATCTCCCAAATGCGTTTCTTGTCGCCACTATCAAGTATTAGTTGCCACGCAGTCTCAGCAAACTCTGGATGTTGTTTGGCTAGATGAATCGTCAACGTTTGCGTCGCGTTATCTGATTTGTCTAGCAAATGCCAGGCAGCGAGTCTAACCGACTTCGACTTCGCGATTCTCGCCAACTCTTCCAGATCTTGATCCGATCTACACAGTCTCAATAGTTCCGCTTCCAGGTTTTCGCGAGTTTGACTATCGCAGTGCATAATGGGGATCAGCAAGTGCAACAGGCTCGAAACACTGCCCAGTTTCTCGACGAACCAATTAATTCCAATTGATTGAACGCTTGCGTGGATCTCTTCGATAGCTCTTTGTGCACTAGGCGATCCCGCCAAATCAACGGCATGTAATTCCGCTTGATAAGCCCATTTAAGAAGATGCCACGCCTCTTTCGCTCTTCGAGATCCGCTCGAGTTATCAAGTATCATCCCAAAGACAAACTCTACAAATTGCGATCTGCACTCTAGTGAACCGAACGGAAAGTGATCATCCTTAATCATCAATTCGCCAAGCAAATGACGTGATAGCCTACCTCGGAGTCGATCCTTATCGCGTTGAGCCAATTCCACAAACTTCTGCCTTGGCCATGTACGGAACAGCAAGTCATGGGTATCAAATGAAGCGTTGAAGAGCGATTGCCAGATCTCATCGACGACGGATGGATCTTCAAAGTCCAAAGGTATTCTAAACTCGCCGTATCCCTTCTTTGCCCTGATGTCTGTAATCTTCTGCCAAGCTTGCCAGCGATACCGAGGACAGTTGTGCATGATCTGAAACAATCTATCAACGTTGGCGAGGTCGAGCATCTCGACCAAACCTTCGCCTCCTGCATCGATTGTCTGGGTACAGATAAGATCTGCAATTCTGTTGTTTGTTGCTAACAATCGGTTAAACGCTGCTATCGAAAAGTGCTCACATGCATACGCAACGAGTAGGTCGCGATCCAGTTCAGATTCTATCGTTGTAGCGTATTCGCTCCCAGAACCAAGCAAAAGATAGCCAGCATGCCAAAAGGCGAGCCTTGCCTCAATATCGGTCGTCAGAGCATTTAATCGGTTGGACTTGATCGCAATGCGCCAAATTGGAAAACGATCATGGTTGTCGTCATAAAGCGGTAACCACTTCAGTGCGGACAGTAAGCTATCGTAGTGGTTCGCCACTAAGTGATTCCAGATTCGCGATTGACTCGAATCATCGCTTGGAACTTGTACCCACCACAGTTTGTCAAAGGGCACATTCTGCCTAGTGAGTTCAGTCCATACGAGGCCCCGCAACTCCTCGAAGCGATCCGCAAAGTGCTTGAGTAAATCAATAGTTGGTGCTTGCCCAAGAAGTAATTTCCATGCAGCATCTTGCAGAAACTCAACCTTGGCGGCGACGTGTGCCAGCTCGTGAATTGTCGGTTTTTTCTGAAGCAACAATTGCCAAGCTTCGATACGCACCAATGGAATGAACTCAATTGCATTTCGAAGCTCAAATCGATTGAGCCGCTCCAAGGTGGTTTGCCATCTTCCCTGGCTCATGACTTACTTCCAATTTCAGCTTTTCTAGTTACTCCGGCAGTTAGTCGATAACATCCAATTGTGAATGCCCGTCGAAATCAAAGCAAGTCAATTTCTGAGCTAGCCTCGCCCTGGAGAAGACGCCGCGTAGTAACCGTGGAGCGATATCAGATAGGTTAGTATGGTTCCGATGAGATAACCGGCAATGGATATCATCATTTGTGGATAAGATGCAAGCCACAGAATACCAACAGCGATTAGCGAACTGGCAATAGCGAAAGACAGATGCGAGTTCAACGCGTGTCTAAAGGACTTTGCGTGTAATTCGAATGGTTCAACATGATCGACCTGCAACTGTTGCTGCTGTTGCTGTTCACCAGATTTCGCTATTGAAATAAGATCTTCTACAGATTCCAGGCAGTTTTGGGTGTCGATAGACTCGTAGCCAGGCTCCGAATGTTCCAAACGAGGCCGACCTTGATGGAATCCGACAATGTTTGCATCAGGTAACAGCTTAGGAATCTTCCCTTCCGTTTTTGGGCCGCTAGGTTCAATTAAGGTGCATCGCCCCAGCTTGAAATTCGATTCGTTAGTATGAGATTGACCAATCATGGTACGAATCCTAAGTTGATGTCCGTTGGGACGTGAATGGGCCTGTATTACATTCCATTTGCTGCAAAGTGCATTTAACTTACGTTACGTCGGAACCTTACACCTGGGGATCCCGGACAACCAAAGACAGGTTCAGCGATCAATTCTTCTAATTCTTAGGCGGTTGCCAGTCGCGAGGAAATCTTGGATGTCGTGGGGAGTAGCCGTTGTCGTAGAGCCAATGGGAAAAGGAATTGAAGGCCGGGAACAGTTGCTCGGCAACCGCTTGGCCGGCTCGGTCCGCAGCCATGCCGATAGCCACCTGCACTCCTGGGTTGTTCAGTGCTTCGCTCGTTCGGCCCGGTTTGGCCCCGCCTCGAGTCGCATAATCGATCACTCCATCAGCCAACATTCCACTACTCACCTTAAACGTCTCTAGATAAGCTTGATAAGCCTGCTCTGGAGTTGCGTTGGGGTTGTTTCCGATGCTTTGATTGATGCCGTCTTGATGAATCATCTTATCTAATGCAAACATCCTGCCCAAAGATTTCAGGATGGGGGTGAGCTGTTTGTCAAACGCCAGTCTTCCTTCAATGCCCAACGCTAGATTTTCCAAGTCCTTATGCTGAAGTTGTCGCAAGCCCGAGATCTTTTCCTCAAGTTCACGGGCTGCGTCAGAGAGCGGATCAAGCTTACCTTTCTGCTGAACTAGATCATCGACAATGGCACCAATCGACTCAGAAAGCTCGGGAAGTGTTTCACTAAGGTGGTTTCCAAGTTCCTTGGCAATTGCATCTCGCACATCATTAGCTGAGTCTGCCAAGAACTTGGGAAGTTCTTCGCCTAGTGATTCTAGAAGATCGCTTTCCTCTATAGGTTGCGTTTGAGGTTGGGTTGGAGAGCTTGAAACGCCTGCTAGCGATGAAGATTCGCCCGAAGTTTGGCTAGAACTGGATTGCCCTGAGTTCGATTGGGCAATAGGGCTCGGACCGTTGGTGGAACCGCTACCCATCGTGAATGCTCCGCCGCTGCTTGTGCTTATCGCATCACCAGACAAGACTGCTTGTACATGTTTAGTTACAGTCGGCGAGATGTGCTTGAAGAGGCTGCTTAGAGCCAGCAGGATCAGTGCTCCAACGGCCATAATCATGACGGTTTGCATCGATTCGTTCCCGTGCTGGTCTGCTTGGATGGCTCGTAGTTTCATCATGTTCAATTTTCCTTATTATTGTGAGCTTTCTCGTTGATCGCTGGCGAGGACGCAACTGGCCTCGCACGCAATTCTGCAAACAAGATGGTTACTAGATCGGTAGCTAGGTGAGTTTCGCAAGCCTGGCGGGAGCCTAAAGAGGTCACGGTCAGGAGTTGTAGTACTAACCACAGCACGGTCTGGAAGTCCATGCTACGCTAGTTGGATAAGTTTCTGCCGATGGAACTGGACAGGTTCTGACAGTAACAAAAGCTATCGGGAATTGCGATCAAGCAATCCGCCGATAACCATGATTGCGTCTAGCAGAGTCAATCGATGGTCCGCATTGACGTCGATCATGGCTAAGTCGGCTTGAGCCCCAACAGGAAAACTCTCTAAATCCACTTCACCTTGCTGAACCAAAGCGTTGATAACGAGCAGAGCATCCGCCGGTGTAATGTGGCCATCTTGATTGACATCCATTGGATCAGAGGGATTAGTCCAGGCCTTGGCGACATTTACGATGACTTTGCCCTGGAGATTTTGCGATTCCGTTTGCACCGTGTAGCTGAATTGCACCGGTCCATAGCGGCCCACATTTGGCGAGTAGATCAGCTTATCACCAGCCTCTGCGATTCGGACGCTGCCAGCTTGGGGCTGCGTAACCGAAGCAATCTTGCTACCCGCCGGAAGACGATCGTTGGCCAGAACATCGATGATAACTTCGTCTGTGCCTTGATGACTTATCACATCGTCAACGACTTGATAGCTGTTAGTCGCCGAAAGAAACTGATTACGAACGACCAAATCCTTAAAGCTCTCATCGCCTCCGAAGTTCAGATCCTCCCACGCCAAATCAATCTGCGAAGCGTTTTGAATCTCGCGAACGTGATCGTACTTGTCAGGGTTGCTGGCTGTGATTGAGGTGAAAACCACTCCAGCTTTGCTTAGATCGTTCGCAGAGTTGCGAGAGAGCCAGTCTTCGGTCGTGTTGTCCTGTACCAGATAGAACACATATTAATTTCCATTTTTGAGATTCACTTGGCCAATATCGCCAACAAGAACTCCCGTACGGAGTAAGACTTTATGCTGACCTCGAGAAAAAAGTGCCT
>CAYWNG010000200.1:0-9881 GCA_964458685.1 uncultured Pirellulaceae bacterium | reverse complement strand
GAGGCTGAGAAAAAGCGATTCCGAACCTCGCAGAGTTCCTCGGGCTGTGATCCATAGCCAACTTACTCGAATCTTGAACGTGCGTTATAATTTGGTCGCTTCGAACGACTCGAGCGAGTTTCCGACTTCGAGTCACAGATCAGCGATTCAATTGTTCCAACGGCTCAAGCACCAGCCAGCGGAGATCAGGAGTTCGTCGTGCCAGTCCAAATGCAACTATCGCGAATAATTATCAGCGAGATTAGCGATAACCAAGTCGTCTTTCTGCAAGAGGTAGACGGGACGAGACAGTTTCCTATCATGATCGGCATGTTCGAAGCCGCTAGTATCGATCGCCGCATCAAGAGCGATTTTAAGCCCGTTCGCCCATTGACTCATGATCTTGTCGTAAACGTCGCTGAAACGCTTGGAGCAACCGTAGAAAGCGTGTTAATTAGCGATATGCGTGAGCACACCTATTATGCTAAGCTTCAATTGCGTAAAGGCGAAGAACTGATTGAAGTTGATTCCCGGCCTAGCGATGCGTTGGCCATCGCCGTGACCTTCGATCCTCCTCTCCCCATTTTTGTTGCTGACCATGTGCTTGACGCGGCAACATCTTAGATTGTTTCTGATTTGATATTCAGTCGAATCAAGTACAATGGGACAATCTATTTCATTGTCTTAGACTCGAGTTGCGGATTTGCTCAAGAACGCTGACCAGGAAAAGAACGCTGACGGCAATCGTATACTTGTCCAAGCACAACCGCTGGTACGGCGTCTTCCGTCCAGTTGGACGCCGACCTATTGCTTCCGCCGACTCGCCAGATTGGAAGGCTGTGTTTGGCTGGACAGTAGCCTACAACTGGACGGCTTAAGTCGGTACAGCTATCTGTCCGCTAGTCCGTTCCAGTCGTATCGCATCGACAAGCCCAACGCGGAAGCCGCCATTCCTCTGATGCAGCAGCTTTCGAAGTACTACCAACCCAAGCTGCCTGACCTGCCGCCGATGCAAGGCGGTTGGCTGGGATGGTTTGGTTACGAGCTTGGTCAATGCTTCGAATCTGTGCCAAGCGCTGCCAACAACGACTTTGCATTGCCGCTGGCGATGCTTGGGTTGTATGACGTCGTTCTCAGTTGGGACCACCTGACCGGCGAAGGCTTCATCGTTTCACAGGGCTGGCCTTACACGGAACCGTTCGCGCGACAGGATCATGCCTACCGACGGATGAAACAGTTTTTGTCGTTGTTGGATACCGACGAACACTCTCTGCACGGTCCCAGCGTTGCTCAGCGTCAACGACGATCGTACACGTTGGCTCCTCATCAGCTTGCTCAGCAGTATGAAACGCGATGGTCGAAGGATTGGACAAGCAACTTTTCTTCTCAACACTACCGACAAGCTGTTGCGAGGTGCGTCGAGTATGTGCATGCAGGAGATATCTTCCAAGTCAATCTATCTCAACGACTTCTTCGCAAGGCCATCTGCGAACCCGAAGAACTAGCGCTGCACTTGAGAAGAATCAATCCCGCAACGTTCGCGGGCTACGCAGACTTTGGACGAGTCCAAGTAATTAGTTCATCGCCGGAGCGATTCATTCAAGTCAGCGATGGACAAATCGAAGCTCGACCTATCAAGGGAACTCGTCCGCGGTTGAGCGATCCGACGGCTGATGCAGGAATGGCCCAATTACTGCTGCAAAGTCAAAAGGATCGCAGTGAGAACGTGATGATCGTCGATTTATTGCGCAACGATATCTCGCGAGTCTCAACCCTCGATTCGGTAGAGGTGAGTTCACTGGCGGCGCTGGAGCGATATCCGTTTGTGTGGCACTTAGTCAGTGTGCTTAAGGCCCGTCTGGCCGAAGACAAGTCGCTGGCCGATCTGCTCGCAGCCTCCTTTCCCGGTGGCTCGATCACCGGCGCCCCCAAGATTCGAGCGATGGAGATCATCGCGGAATTAGAACCCACAGTGCGCGGTCCCTATTGCGGCAGCTTAGGTTACATCAGCTTTGCTGGCGATCTGGACCTCAATATTCTCATTCGCACCGTGACTGCCTGTGATGGATGGTGGCAAGTACCTGTGGGAGGTGGCATCGTCGCCGATAGTCAACCCGCTCTGGAAGAACAGGAGACGTGGCATAAAGCTCGTGGTATCTTGCAAGCCATCGACTCCCTGCCCTACGGTCGCCGCGTACCATAGAAGCAGCATCAATCAAAGAATGTGTTCGTCGTGGCGGGCGAGGACGCCCGCGCCCCATGCTACTCGTTTAACGGCAAGCCGTAGGCGACTGCTCTTCTACCAACACCTGATACGGTAATCATCTCGAATACGACGGCAGTGCATAGCGAAGCGCGACAGGACCACTTCTTGGCAGAGCGTGTATGTGGGAACACAGTCGCCTTCGGCTTGCCGTTAAACAACTTGACCGCAGGCGACTGCTGCTTGCCGTTATACAACTTGCCTCGGGGGGACTGTTCTACAGATGGATCATTAGCAAACGCAACTCTTCATCGCTGTCGTTGCAATCCAGGTTGGATATCGATCTCTAGCGATGCAAAGTCACTTCGCGAAACCTTCTCCCAGGCGATCGCTCCCATCACGGCGTTGTCGGTACAAAGCTCAGGTGCTGCAATGATCAGCTCGACCCTCCTTCGCTCAGCAAGTTTCGCAAGTTCGACCCGAAGCAGTCGATTGGCGGCGACTCCACCACCGACACACAATCGTTGAAGCTTTGTTTGCTTCAGCGCGACGTCAGCCTTGGCGATAACACAATCGATAGCAGCCTTTTGAAAACTCGCAGCCAGATCAGCGCGACGTTGGGGACTTATATCAACCGCCGAGAAATCTTGCTTTCCGGTTCCGACGATTTGATAACGAACCGCAGTCTTCAAGCCTGAAAAGCTCATGTTCAACGTCGTACGATCTGCGGCCATGGGTCTAGGGAGATCGATCGCGTTGGGATCTCCCTGCTCGGCCAACTTGCTAAGCGCTGGACCGCCGGGATAGGGCAGCCCAAGCATGACGGCGACCTTGTCGAAGGCTTCGCCAATCGCATCGTCGATCGTGCCACCAAGATATTGCCAATCATCGGCGCTTTGACATCGATACAAATTGGAATGTCCACCGCTAAGCACGAACCCTAGGCATGGAAAAACGGTCTGTTCCCTGGTGAGCTGACATGCGTAGATATGTGCTTGAACATGGTTTATGTTGACCAGCGGTTTATCCCAAGCCACGCAAAGCGCCTTGGCGGCCGACAGTCCCACAAGCAACGATCCAGGCAAGCCAGGCTCGGTGGCTACCGCGATGGCGGCCAGCTCCTGGCGAGGTTGTACATGCGCCTCGTCGAGCACTTGAGAAACAATCGGTACGATTCGCTCCAAATGAGCCCGTGCGGCTAGCTCTGGAACGACGCCATGAAAACGGTCGTGTACCTGCTGTTGGCTCGCCACTGCCGACGCCAAAACTTGGCGATCCTGTGTAATAATAGCTGCTGCTGTTTCATCACAGGTGGTTTCTAAAGTCAAAAGCAGTCTACGCATGCAGTGTTTTTATTGAAATTGGCAACAGGTCGCTCGCTCTGATTGATTGGTAGGAAGCGAAACCTTAAAACAAAGAGACTCATTCGCCAATCATCGAGAAGTTGGGTACGCCTCGTGAACTCTCTAATGCCTCATTCTAGCGAATCAAACACGCCTGTTCAGCCCAATCTGGTGCTTTCCCAAGTCTTGCAACTCTACGAGTCGGGAAGGTATCTAGACAGTTTGAACACGGGCGTGGCTGCATTGGGAGATGTTCGAGGCTGGCCGGGCGCGGAAGGTCAAGTTCTGGCCGGACGCTTGGCCAACAATCTTGGCGCGCCGCGATTGGGACGAGCCTTGCATTGGCGAGCCTACCGACGATGGCCCAATCATCCGTACTGTTTGTATTACGGAGCGATGGCCTATTGGTCGCGATTTGGAACGTACCATACTTGGAACAAGTTCCACGATGTCGAAATGCCGCCTGAAGCCGATACTCGAGTCCGCGCGGATTGGGCAGCGGGTAAGGCGCTGATGATGTCGATGATGCGTGATTTCCTTCGCGCCGAACAGATAATGAATCAAGCGCTTGAGCTTGATCCGAATAGCGCTTGGCTGCAAGTGGAACTCGGCGAGCTGCTCGATCGACAAGATCGCCACGAGGAGTCGCTTGCTGCAGTTCGACGAGCACTCGAGCTACAGCCATGGTTTCGACCAGCCGTTCAAAGCTACGGTAGCAAGCTTGTACAGGCTAATCGCGACGAGGAGGCGCGTCAGCTTCTGACCGAAGCCACCGAGCACCTGCAAAGTGGCGAAGTGTGGTGCCAACTGGCCGTCTTCCAGCAAGAGCTGAAGGAATACGATGCTGCTTGGCATTCGATCCAGCAAGCTGAAAAGTTCTGGCCGCTGGCATCCGCAGATAGCCTACACAAACAGTGGTTAGCTGCGCAGATGAGCGACATAGCTTACTATCGTAACGACTATCAACACTCGTTAGAACTCGCGCGACAAGTCGATCGACCATTCTACAAACGACTGGTTGAAAAGCTGGAGAAGGCTCTGTCCGAACCGCTGGACGGTGTCGCTCCACGAATTCAATTGCCCGTTCCTTTCATTCGTCAGCACCACGACACCTGTGCGCCGGCAACATTAACGGCTTTGGCCAAGTATTGGAAACACACGGTCGAGCATGAACAGATCGTGCAGCGAATCTGCTACGAAGGCACCGCAGCCAGCGACGAACGACGTTGGGCGGAAGAGAACGGATTTGTGGCTCGCGAGTTCCGCATTACCGAGCAATCCGCCGAAGCTCTAATCCGCGCTGGTATTCCATTCACGCTAAACACGGTCGAACCCGGTTCAGCGCACCTCCAGGCGATCGTGGGAATCGATGTTTATCGCAGTGTATTTCTGATTCAAGATCCTTCGGAGCGACATGTCTCTGAAGCCGCGATGGATAAACTGCTGGAGCATTACGTCTCGTCGGGGCCACGTGGTATGGCAATGGTTCCGCGTGCCGATGAAGCGAAGCTGGACGGAATCGACTTGCCGGAAGTGGATCTTTACGACCTGCACTACGAGGTCGATCGCTCTTTGGCTGAACACTGTCGCGAGGATGCGAAACGCGCGATTGCCCAGATGCATAAGTTGGACCCGAATCATCGTTTGACGCTTCAGTCGGAAATGGCACTGTCGCGTTACGATAGTAATACTCCCGAACATCTGAGTCTTGCTGAGAAGCTGCTTTTACAATTCCCTAAAGACGCAAACTTACAGCTCATTCGACTCTCCTGCCTAAGCGAATTGGGTACGCGAGACCAACGTATCGAAGCGTTGCGAAAGGCGTGTGACGGCGAGGATTCGCACTCCATCTTTTGGACTCGACTGGCTTCGGAACTCGCCGACGACGCGCGGCAGCATGAAGAGGCGTTGTGGAGACTGAAACGCGTTTTGCGAGGCTATCAAGTCGACGGTCGCGCGCTTGCACTGTTGGCCAACTTGCTTTGGGATCAAGGCAAGCGTGAACAAGCTTTCGACACGTACCGCTTTGCGGCTGCCGTTTCTGAAAAGGACGAGAGCTTTTCGCGTAGCTACTTCTCCGCCTCAAGATTTCTAGGACAAACAGATCAAGCAATCGTCTGGCTAACGGACCGCTTGCGACGCTTTGGGGATCGAAGTACTCAGCCTGCCAGAACCATGGCTGGAGCCCTCGAGCAACTGGAGCGATTGCCCGAGGCGTTGAAAATCCTGGAGGACTCTTCGACCAAACACGCCGATGATGGCGACATGCACTGCTTTTTGGCCATGACGCTCAGTCGCTATAACATGCGCGAGGAAGCTCAGCGACACCTGGACCTGGCCAAAGGTAAATGTCCTGAGATTACCTACATGCGAACATGCGCTGCGGTGGCGTTGTATCAAGGTCGATCCAGCGATGCTAGGAACATTTACGTTCAAGTGCTCGAAAAGGACCCACTCGATGTTGGCACTCTGGAGCAGATCGTCAGCTTGGATCGCGATTTAGAGGGTGACGAAGCAGCCGAAAAGCGACTGCGCGCGGCTGTCGCCAGATTTCCGCACAGCTACTCGCTACAGATTTCGCTGATTCAATGGCTGCGTAGCAATCGGTTATTGGCAGCCAAACCTGAGATCGAACGCTTCCTCAAGCTCTATCCTTCCAGCGCATGGGGACATCGCGAAGCGGCGATTATCGCGATTTCGTCACACGACTTGGCAGCGGCCGAGCAGTACTGTCGCAATGCCATTGAGCTTGAACCGAACAACGACACCGCACATTATCTTCTCGGGCGAATCGCCTTTGACCGAGGCGACTTGTTGGAAGCCAGACAACACTTCCGAGTCACGTTGCAAAAGAACTGTGACCATGATAGCGCGGTTAATGCGCTGTTGCAGACTTGCCTGAAGCCCGCGGAACGCAAAGAGCAGCTCGAGTTCGTGCTTGAGCAACTGCGTGTTCAGACAACCTTCGGCGATGGCGTGCTTTCGTATCGAGAGACAGCAGTCGGGAGGATTGAACCCGACGTCATCCTTGCTGGGCTTGAAGAGGCTCGATCGAATCGTCCCGATTTGTGGCAGACTTGGATTGCCGTTGTTCAGCAATTGATGTCGATGAATCAACGAACGCGAGCGGTAGAAATCGCGACAGAAGCCACGGAGCGTTTTCCACTAACGCCGCGAATGTGGGTCGAGCTGGCACTGGTGCATCGCGCGATGGAGAACGACCAAGCGGAGCTTGCTGCGCTGGAGCGAGCGAGAAGCATTAACCCCAATTGGGTCGACGTCGCTCGTGAACTCTCCGATCACTACCTCAAGAAGAAGGACTTCGTCAAGGCCGAGGAGGTCGTGCGTAGCGTATTGGCCGTTGATCCTCGCGATCCGGTGGCCTTGGCTTGCTTGGCAGACTGTTTGCATCAAGCTGGAAAGACGAAAGAGGCTCTAGAGCCGATGAGCTTGGCTTGTGAGCAAGCACCTGGATACGGTTGGGCGTGGCAGATGCTAACGGATTGGTCGCGCGAAGTCGATAACGCTCAGACCGTGAAGGCGACTGCTCGCAAGCTCTTGAAAAATCGCCCTCACGACAACCGAGGTTACTTACGCTATGCCGAAGCTTGTAACGAAATCGAAGAAATTCCCCAAGGCTTGGCGATGCTTGAGAAGTCGTTGGAACTCGAGCCGCGAGATGTCGATTCGCACGTTTTGAAAGCCTTTTACTTAGGCCGCCTGCACCAGTGGGACGACGCATTGGAAGCTTGCCAGCCACCGATCTTCGGTGACCAACTGCCAGTTGTTTTGCAGATGCGACGAGCCTACGTGTTGTATCGTAAGGGACAACTGCGTGCGGCCGTGGATGCGATGCGAGCTTCGCTGAAGGAAGATCCTGACCATTACCAGGGCTGGAGTCAACTGGCCGATTGGGCAGAAGAGCTCGGCGAGAAGGAGCTTTACCGCGAGGCATCGGAGAACTTGGTGCGCATCGATCCGCATCGTCCAACGCCTTACGGTTACTTGGCCGAAGCGCTTCTGCGTGAGACTGACGAAGCGAAGAAGGCTGAAAGTCGTTCACAAGCTAAGCAATATTTGCGTCGCGCCATCGAGCTTTCTCCCGACTACGGTTATGCGACTCAGCGATTGATTGAGTTGGAGCTCGAAGACGGCGACTGCAACGCAGCTCAATCCGCGCTGGAGCTCGGCGGTAAGTACTTGCCGGAGGGCTTCCGTGAAAGTCTGGATCTACGAATCTTGGCTAAGCGATCGGAAACCGATTCTGCCCTAAAGTCCAACGTGCTAGATCGGTTGGTCGCTTGGTCTAAAGATGGTCCGCATGTTCCTGCGGCGATGGTTCAAGCCGTTGACGTTTTTTCGAACGATTTAACGGGGCAAGCCATCCAAAGATTGGTCAGCGAAGCGCAGAGTCAACCAGATTGCGAGGAACTGGGAACGCCACTCGGTAGGTTGATGGCTCGAACACAAAGCGATAGCCAGGTTCTGTTAGCCTTGAAGTCCATCTCTGGCTCCAAGGCGTTCTATCATGCTGCTCAGTATTTCATTCGCAGCTTGATGAAGTTTTCCAAACCATACGCATCTGTCGATGCGGTGCTTTCGAAGTTCCGAAAGCAACTGCGAGAATCGGACACATGCTGGGCTGCCGTTGCCTCCACGATGCTCGATTTTGGTCGTAACCACGAAGTAATTCGTTGGACCAAAGATTGGCAGCGCCGTAGCGAGGTGACCATTGGTACGTACATCACCATGATCGCGGCATGCTGGGAGTTATTTAAGGTTAGCAAGGGCAGAAAGGTTTTGGCGCAGGCAGTCAGCAGCTTGGAAGCGAACCAAGACGATCAGCATCTAGACTTGGTGCGAGTGTGGGCGGGACTGGATGCGTTCATCAAGGGCGACTTCCCGGCAGCGCTCAATCATGCACAGCAGATTGCTCCTGGCAATATGACCAATTGGTATCAACTTGGCTACAGCATGCTGATCGCCGCCTTGGAACTGACTCCGCAGTTGGCCGAGAACTCGCAGCAAGCCAATCAATCGTTAGACCAATTGCTACCGGGAGTTTTTCCAATCGAAGGACCGTTCGCAGAAGACCGTTTGACGCGTTGGTTCCTGCTCAAGCTTCACGCAAGACTATGCAAGATGCACGGCAAGAAATTTGGAGGCTTGAAGTCGACGTTGCAAGCCTGGTGGATTACCAATAAGTTCTAGAAACGAAAAAACCGTGCAGCTCTTTGTCCCGAAGAGCCGCACGGTTTTGCGAAAGTGGAGAGAGAAGCTCAGTGAACCGTTGCTACATGGTTCACTGGCTAACTTTCGCGTTTTTTTTCGAGTGTTCTCCTCAAGAGTCCAAGACGGTTACTTGAGGAGTGTTAGGTTTGGTGAAGATTCCAACTGGGCTTTTACTTAGTCAACCTTGACCTAGCTTGCTGATTCAGTTTCAGCGGCTTGAGGGTCCAGACCATCGACAAAGCTCATCAGAGCCTTGCTGCGGTAAGGTTGTTGCAGCTTGCGAACAGCTTTGCTTTCGATCTGTCGAACGCGTTCACGAGTTACCGAGAAGATTCGACCAACTTCTTCAAGTGTGTAGGAGTAACCGTCAGCTAGGCCGTATCGCAGGCGAAGGATTTCTCGTTCGCGGTAGTTCAGCGACTGCATGGCTTCGTTGATGTGTTGCTTCAGCGAGTCTTGATTGGCTTCGTACAATGGATCTTCGTCGCGATGGTCTTCTAGGAACTCACCGAAGTAGCTGTCGTCGTGATCACCCACTGGCTGGTCCAGTGAAAGTGGTTGGCGAGCCATCTTGATGATGACGCGAGCATCATCGATGTTCAATCCAGCACGAGCTGCGGTTTCTTCAACGCTTGGTTCGCGACCAAGTTCTTGGATCAACTGTCGAGTGACCAAGCGTACTTTGGTCATCGTGTCGATCATGTGAACTGGAACGCGGATCGTTCGGCTTTGATCAGCGATGGCACGAGTAATCGCTTGGCGAATCCACCATGTGGCATAGGTCGAGAACTTGAAACCGCGTTCGTATTCGAACTTGTCTACGGCTCGCATTAAACCTGTGTTACCTTCTTGAATCAAGTCCAGGAAGCTCAAACCACGGTTGCGGTACTTCTTGGCGATGCTCACAACCAATCGCAAGTTGCTTGCGGAAAGTTCACGCTTAGCTGCGTCGTAGGAGATTCGATTTCCACGAACTCGTTCAACTCGGCGAGCCAGAGTCTTTGGGCTTTCGTAGGTGATTCGCATTAGGTAGCGAAGTTCGTCAAGCAGTTGCTCAAGGTTGCTTCCAGAAGCGTCGGCTGAGTTTCGAGCTGCGTCGATCTTGCTCTTCAGTTCAGCCATGC